>JAYVDU010000654.1:0-21610 GCA_043749245.1 Bacteroidota bacterium
CGTATGCCAGTGCGTTCGTTGGTTGTATAACCTTTTTCGCCTCGCTCTTCAGCAATATTCAAATCTTTTTTAAAGTCATTCAAATCAAAGGGTGCTTTAGCCATTTCCGCTCTATCGGCATCATTGTAATTAATCACATCATCATAAAAAGCGGGGATGGTAATATGGTTATTTTCATCATGGCAACTCGCAATCATCTTACATAATATATTAATTGGATTTGCTACAGCCCCACCATAAACTCCACTATGCAAATCTCTATTAGGGCCTGTTACTTCAACTTCCATATATGCTAAGCCTCTTAAACCAGCGTCAATACTAGGAGTATCATTGGCTATGATAGATGTATCTGAAATTAAAATAATATCTCCTTTTAGTTTTTCTTTATTTGCAATAATCCATGGACCTAAACTTGGAGAGCCAACTTCTTCTTCACCCTCAATCATAAACTTTACATTGCAAGGTAAGGTGTTTGTTTTCATCATGGTTTCAAAGGCTTTCACATGCATATACATTTGTCCTTTATCATCACAACTTCCGCGAGCAAAAATAGCACCTTCGGGATGAACCTCTGTTTTTTTGATCACAGGCTCAAAGGGTGGAGAATCCCATAAATTAAGGGGATCGGCAGGTTGCACATCATAATGACCATAAACAACTACCGTTGGTTTTGCAGGGTCAATAATTTTTTCGGCATAAACAACTGGATAACCTTTAGTCTGGCAAATTTCAACTTTATCAGCTCCTGCCTCTATCAACCTTTGTTTTATAGCATCAGCTGTTTTTTCCATATCAGGTTTATGCTCTGGTTTGGCGCTAATAGATGGGATTTTAAGTAACTCCACTAATTCATTTAAAAAACGTTCTTTGTTTGAATCGATGTAAGGTTTAAGTTGAGAATAGTCCATGATTTTTTATAATTTTTGGTGCTAAATTAGGATAATTATTGTAGTTTGATATATAGTGAGTGAAAAATTAGAAGAATCATAGTTGAATGACTATTTTTGGTAAGCTAATATTTTTAAATTATCAATTTTATTAAAGCATATATTGTTATTGTTTTTTTGCTGATTGCAAAATTATCAGTTGCTACCCACATTGTTGGTGGCGAAATATATTATGATAATTTGGGAGGAAATAATTACAAAATACACATGAAGGTATATCGAGATTGTATTAATGGCATTCCGCCTTTTGATAATCCTGCTTTTTTTACCATTTTCAATGCGTCTGGTGGAGTTGTAACAACATTAAATGTTGCGATAACGAGTAGTATAACCGTACCGCCTTCCAATAACAGTCCATGCGCGCCTGCCGCTAATGGAGTAGCCTGCGTTGAAGAAGCCATTTATGAAACAACCATTAATTTACCGCCATTATCAGGAGGGTATTATATTGTTTACCAAAGATGCTGTCGTAATGGGACAATTCTAAATTTAATTAATCCAGGAAATGTAGGTGCAACTTATTGGGAGCATATACCCGGACCAGAGGTAGTTGCCGTAAATAGCAGTCCGCGTTTTAATGTACGGCCACCAATTTATATTTGTGCGAATAACCCAATTGCTTTTAACCACTCAGCAACTGACGCTGACGGCGATTCGTTAGTATATTCTTTATGTACTCCGTTTGATGGATTAAATACTTCGTGCCCTGTTATAGACCCTGCAAACACAAACTGTCCAACGGCTAATACACCTCCACCTTATATATCTGTTCCTTTTATTGCACCATACTCATCGAGTTATCCTTTAGCATCAAGCCCCGCTATTAATATTAATCCGGTAACTGGTTTTTTAAATGGATCGCCAACTATACTTGGGCAATGGGTAGTAGGTGTTTGCGTTAGTGAATACAGGAACGGTGTATTGATAGGAACTCACCATCGTGATTTTCAGTTCAATGTCATTAGTTGTCCTTATGTTATTAATGCAGTTATAAACTCTCAAGTTACCTCTAATAATGGGCAAGGCACAGGTTACTGTAATGGTTATATGGTTTCTTTTTCAAATTCAAGTACAACTGGCGCTATTTATCATTGGGATTTTGGTGATTTGAATACGAATGCAGATACGTCAAATTTATATAACCCAAGTTACACATACACAGCGGCTGGAGATTATACTGTTTCTATCATTGTTAAATCGCCAGTAGCAGGTAATGTATGTGCAGACACGATGTATTCGACTTTTCATATTCATCCTTTATTATCGCCTAGTTTTTTATTACCAGCCGATCAATGTTTTAATGGTAATCAATTTAATTTTACGGCGAATGGTTCATATCAAGGGAATGGCACTATCAGTTGGAATTTTGGAAGCACTGCTGTTCCACAAACTGCTAGTACGGCATCCGTTAGTAACGTGTCTTATTCAGCACCCGGTATTAATACGGTTAGTTTAACAGTAGTCGAAAATGGCTGTACCGCCACAGTGACGCATACATTAGAGGTTGCGCAAAATCCGATTGCAACCATAGGAAGTTATCCGGCCAGTGGCTGCTCGCCCTTAACGTTTTCTATTCAAAACCAAAGTACGACGGGGCCTTATATTACCTATTTATGGACATTTAGCAATGGAACAACTTCTAATAATATAAGCCCAACGATTACATTTACAAATCCCGGCGTTTATTCATTTACCCTATCAGCGATGTCGAATCAAGTATGTATTGATACAACGAATATGGCAAGTGTGAATAGCATAACCGTTATACCTACTCCTGTAGCTCTATTTAATGTCACACCAAAAGACATCCAATGTTTTAATGGACATGTATTTAATTTTAATAATACCAGTACAACCTTTGGATCTGCAACGTATACCTGGAGTTTTGGAGCTAATGCTAATCCAATTTTATCTAATGCTATAAATGTTTCTAATGTAACGTATACAACAGCGGGTATTTACCCCGTTACACTTTTGGTAAAAGAAAATGGTTGCTCAAATGCTTATACTCATAATGTAGAATTATATAATAATCCGGTTGCTGCATTAGGAAATTATTCGGTTGTAGGTTGTGATCCCATGTATGTTACGTTTGCAAATTCCAGTACCAGTGCTTCGCCTTTAATATATTTATGGAGTTTTAGTGATGGTAGTTCGTCTACTGATGCAAATCCAACGCACGTGTTTACGCCTCCTGGAGTATATACTTTGTCCTTAACTGTGTCAACCAATAGTTTATGTATAGGAACCAGTAGTATACAATCCGTTAGTAGTATTACGGTGAATCCTTCGCCAGTTGCAGGCTTTACAGCTACTCCAATGATTACTACTATTTTTGATCCTGATATTGTTTTTTATGATTTATCTTCTTCTGATGTTGTAAGTTGGAGTTATGATTTTGCTGATGGCTCTGGTTCTTCTATTGAAAATCCATTTCACACCTATACACATTATGGTAATTATCAAGTTATTCAAACGGTTAATAACAGCTATGGTTGCCCGAACTCGACCACTTTATTAATTAAGATACTTCCTGAGTTTAGATTTTGGATACCAAATTGCTACACGCCGGGCAACAATGATGGATTAAACGATGTGTTTAAACCCGTTGTTATTGGAGTGGAGGAGTATACGTTTTATATTTTTAATAGATGGGGCGAATTGATTTATAAAACGAATGACACTGAGCAAGGTTGGAATGGTACGTTTAAAGGAAAGCCAAGTCCCAATGATGTGTATGTTTGGAAAATAGATTTTAGAAACATTGTTTCTCGAGAACGAGAATCTCATATTGGGCATGTGACTTTGTTAAATTAACTGAACTTATTTTATTAATTATGGTTCTCTCAAAAAGTTTATTTTATTTTTTCTTTTGTTTACCAAAAGAAACAAAAGTCAACAACGAACGCCAATTCTCCTGTTTACCCGCTCGAAAAGCCTCTACACTATTTTCTGTAAATAGCGTAGTTCACACCGTTCGTTCACGCCTACCGCACCCTTACCAATGTATGCATTAGTTTGCTATAAAATTAATGCAAGGATTATAGATAATTTATTTATGGTATAATGTATTTATCTTTAATTAAATAAACAATAACTATTTTTTACCATAAATATTAAGCGAAGCCTAATTGTATTTCTTTCTAAGCGGAGCTATTAAAATGAGTCCAATAATAAAATAGATAATTAGCGTTAAGATAGAGTTTCGCATACCGCCTGTAACTTGACTGATAACGCCAAAAGAGATTGTTCCGATAATCATTCCTAGTTTTTCGATCACATCATAAAAACTGAAATAAGAAGTATTATCATCAGTTTCCGGTAAATATTTAGAATAAGTAGAACGTGATAATGATTGAACACCCCCCATTACCAAGCCTACACATGCAGCTACAATATAAAAATGAGTAGGTAAATAAACTATAAAATAGGTAAATAAACAAATGAAAATCCAAAATGTAATCGCAATCATTAGAGATTTAATGTTACCTATTTTTTTAGATAACCAAGAGAATAAAAATGAACCAGCGATCCCTAAAAATTGAATTAATAAAATGCTTACGATCAGTGAGTTTCTCTCTGTTTTTTCATCTGGCCAAGTAATTTCTTCATGAGCAAACAATACAGCTACAACCATTACGGTTTGTACTCCCATATTATAAAAGAAATAAGATGATAAAAATTGTTTTAATTTTTTGCGTGTTTTAATATCAGCATATACTTTTTTTAGCTCATTAAAACCCTTTGAAAAAATTTTATGTTTAGAATCACTATGTTTAGAAATCGTATTAGGTAAATTTTTAAAAGTATATTGGGCAAAGCCCATCCACCATAGGCCAACGAGTATAAATGAATAGCTTACTTTAAAAAAGCCATGAGTTTGAATAACAATTCCATTAACATCTTTTATTTCTTCATATTTAAATACGATAATACCAATTAAGCATAAAATTAATAATAATGAGCTTCCAAAATAGCCTAATGCAAAGCCTTTGGCGCTTACCTTATCCTGATCTTGTTTTTCTGCTATTTCGGGTAAATAAGAATTGTAGTAAACCAAACTACCCCAAAAACCTATAGTAGCAGTTACAAATGGGATAAAGCTTAATTCTAAATGTGTTTTATCAAAAAAGTATAAGCACATACAAGAGATAGATCCCAGATAACAAAAGAATTGTAAGAACCGTTTTTTATTTCCATAGTAGTCTGCAATTCCAGATAGTATAGGTGTAATAATGACGACAATAGATAGCGCAAAAGCATATACAAAAGTATAAATTACACTATTTCTAAATTCATGCCCAAAAAAAAGAATATCATTACTTATTACTTTACCAGATAAATTTTTAGTGGATGTAACGGCTGCATAAAATGTTGGAAATATAGCTGATGTAATAACCAATGGGAATACCGAATTTGCCCAATCATAAAACGTCCACGCTCGTATTGTTTTTTTATTTCCTTTTTCCATGTGTTATTAAGTTTTGTTAATTTGTTTAAATAGTGTCATCAAGAAAAATCCAATCCAACCGCACCTGCTCGCTCAATTTGCTACTGGCAAATTGCCGTGTTAAACTCGCGTTAAAAATAGTCATTTGCGACACTTCGACAGCGCACAGTGCCAGCAAGCAAAATCCCGTTATTTATAACTCTGGAGCGGTATCGCAAGCCTCTAATTTTTAGATTTCTTATCAGACACTGCGTTTTGTTGCAGGCACTAATTAGCTAATCAATATCAAATAATCTCAATTTATTTTGAGTAGTAATTAATTCTTTTTGTAAATTATCTATTTGCTTTAATAAATTAGATATCGCATCAATCCCTTCCATATTAATATCTAATTCATAATGCAGGCGTATCATTTTTTCGACATCTCTTAATTGCTCATTAGCAAGGTATTTGACATCATTTAATTCAACAACTTCTATTAATCCAAATTCATGTAAGGAGTTTATAAACGAAAACTCAATGTCATGATGTGTGCAAAATTGTTCTATCAATATTAAATCTTTAGTTTCCATTTGTTTTCAATTTAGATAATTCGGTAAATAATTCTTTTTCTTTTTCGGTAAGATTTGTTGGTAGTTTTATAGCATAAGTAATGTATAAGTCTCCAAACTCTTTATCTTTTTTATAGATAGGGAAGCCTTTACCTTTTAACTTAACCTTCGTTCCTGTTTGGGTTTCGGGTGCAATTTTTAATTTAACTTTTCCATCAAATGTATCTACTAAAACATCTCCACCTAATAGAGCAGTGTAGAGATCTAAATCCACATTAGAATATAAGTTATTGCCTTCTCTTTTAAATTTAGTATGATTCGCTACCGTAAACGTAATATATAAATCTCCATTAGGTCCGCCATTAGAACCGGGAGAACCGTGATTAGCGATTTTTATAATCTGACCATTTTCGACACCAGCGGGGATGGTTAAACGAATGTTTTTACCATTAACCGTGAGTGTTTGTTGTTGAGTTTGAAATACATCTTTTAAATCGAGGTGTAATTCTGCATTAAAATCCTGACCTCTAAATTTCGTTTGCCGTCCTCTTTCTCCTTGTCCACGGCCATACATTGATTCGAAAAATTCAGAAAAATCTCCAGAGAAATCTCCACCACCATTTCCATAAGATTGTTGTCCGCCACCACTACCTCGTGATTGAGATTGTTGTTGATTGGCTTTTTCAAACTCATCAGCGTGTTTCCAATCTTTACCGTACTTGTCGTATTTTTTTCTTTTTTCAGAATCGCTTAAAACTTCGTTTGCTTCATTAACTTGCTGAAATTTCTTTTTCGCATTTTCATCATTCGGATTCAAATCCGGATGAAATTTACGAGCTAATTTACGATACGCTTTTTTGATATCACTATCGCTCGCAGTGCCTGGTATTTCTAATATTTTGTAGTAATCGATAAATTCCATATTGTTTGTTTTAGACCATGTATGCTAACTCAATAATTCGTACTAAAAGTAAAGTTAACTTATTAAACCAATTTTTGAAAATTTATATATTTGATAAAAATCATATATAAAGAGAAATGATATGATTTTAACACTTAAAAAAAACGTCTTGTTTTTTTTATATACGCTTCATAATCCTTATACTTTTGAATCAATAGAGATTCTTCGTAATTTGATTTGAAGTAAAATAAGATTAATAAAATAATGGCAATGGCTAATTGCCAATAACTACAGGTGTAAAAAGCTATGCCTATGGAAGCTAAAAAAATTCCTGTATAAATTGGATGGCGAATGTATTTATATAATCCTGTACTGATTAGTTCGCCATTTTTTATGGGAGTAGGGAAGGGTGTTAAGTTTTTATTTAATTGTAAGATGGCTATTAGTATAATTAAAAATCCTAAAAAAGAAACAAACGCACCAAGATATTTTATAACTAAAAACGATTGAAACGTATACTGAATAAGAGGAATAAAGAAAATCGTTAATAATATAAATTGAATGGTTACATAGATGAAATCTAAACGTTTGATGTTACTCATGTTATAATTTATTAGTATTTAAATTTACTTAATAAATATAGAATTACTCATAAAATAAATTAAACCCACCCTTGAGTTCCACCACAAAGCCAATATGTATTTTCAAATCCTAATTCTTTTAATATGTTAGAAGCTTGAGTTGACCTACCAACGCCTTTCCCACAGGCAGTTACTAAAACATCTTCTTTATCAAACAATTTATTTGCTGTGGTAGATAGTTACCGGCAAGGCTTGGACAACATCTCCGTATGAATCATTTTTAATTCTGACAAGTTTTTCGTATCTTTAAGTAATGAAACCGCCAAAAAAACATCTTCTTGATTTCTATGTCGACAAATTGACAAACTCAATTGAAAACGTCGTTACGAAAGACAGTTTCAAGACTGATATTTTGCCGCTAAGTCCAAAAGACCTCAAAGCTATAACCAAAAAGAACGGCTGGCGTTTCAGTTGGGCTGACGAATTCAAAGATCCGGCAAGGACCGTTTATAAATTAGTAATTGTAAATAATGTTGATATTATTCAAGGCCTTATTAGTTTAACTCCTGAGAATGACAACGTTTTCATGCATCTTATTGAAACAGCTCCTTTTAATTTTGGTAAAAATAAAATGTATGAAGGAGTTCCTGGTAATCTCGTTGCATTTGCTTGTCGACAATCGTTTCATAGAGGGACAGAGGGATACGTTTCCTTTCGTTCTAAAACAAATTTGATTAACCATTATGCCGATACTCTTGGCGCAATTCACTACGGCGGACATTTATTGATTATAAATAAAGATGCCGCTTTAAAATTAATTCAAAAATATTTTGAACAATGAAAAAGAAACTAAAACTTGATGATGTAGACGTAGCATTCGATCCTACTCCATTGACTGATGACGAGAAACATCTTATCAGCGAATTCATTCGCCTGGACAAATTAAAGCGTCAAAAAAAACACGGACGCAAACGTATTGCAGCTTGACAATAAAGCCCAGCCGGTAACAGCACCTAAAAAAATGCGGGCGGAAGTATAAGTTTTTTGCCTACAATTTGCCGCTAAGTTAAAGTTTGTTAGTTTATGTAGGCAAAAAAGAGTACAATATTTCGGCAACTAATTAATATTGTGTGCGTAGAAAACATTCCGGTTTCAAAGCCCCACTTCTTTTAGCTCCAAAACGATTTGTTAGTTCTAGATGTATTGCACCTGGAATGTGGTATTGATCATATTCTTCTTTGCTTCTAAAATCAATAATTTTTACTTGTTGTTGTTTGAGTATAATAAATTGTTTTATTTCACTGAGAGTTAAACAATTTTTAAGCGAACCATTCTCCATTTGATTGATATTTAGTTGATTTCCAATTCCATAATTTTTTTGATTGATTATTACTGCATTTCATTCTGTTTAAAATAACGATTGCTGAACTAACTGTTAATAACCCAGTCACAATGATAGATGCATTGATGCCTAATGCATCGGCGATAATGCCTGTTAAAATTGCTCCAATAGCATAGCCTAAATCGCGCCACAAACGAAAAATTCCTAAACTTTTTGCTCTATCAATAGGATTTGTATTTTCTGCAACGGTTGCTAAAAACGTGGGATATACCATAGCGGTTCCCCATCCTAAAATAATAGAGAGTATGATGTAATGCGTCATGGTTTCTGCCCAAGGCATAATCAACAAGGCGATACCTTGTAGCAACATACCGGTAAACAACATATCTTTTTTACAAAAATTATCAGCCATTTTACCAGTGACTAATTGCCCTAAGCCCCAAACTGCCGGATACGTAGCGGTTATAATGCCTATCTGTTCTATACTAAAATTCTTTTGTGCTAATAGGATAGGAAAAATCCCCCAAACCATTCCGTCATTCAAATTATTGATTAATCCTGCTTGAGTGACAGAACCTAAGTTTTTATTTTTCCAGGTTGTGTCCCAAAATATATTTTTTAAAAGCGGAATATGATTTGAACTTATTTCTTTAGCTACATGATGCTTTGTGTCTTTTATAAAAAACAAACTTCCAAAAAAACCAAACAGAGATAATGCAATGCCAATATAAAATGGGTAAGGTCTTAAACCATATTTGCTGGCTATCCATCCGGTTAAAAAGGCAACAATAGCAACCGACAAGTAACCGGCAAACTCATTTAAGCCCATAGCAAATCCTCTTTGTTTTTCACCCACCAAATCAATTTTCATAACGACGGTGCTACTCCAGGCTAAACCTTGATTGATACCTAATAATATATTCGCAGCGATAATCCAGTTCCAGTTAGCGCCAAACATGAGCATAAACGGAACAGGAATGGCAAATAACCAACCAATGATGAGTAAATTTTTTCTGCCAACTCGATTAGCTAAAGATCCAGTAAAATAATTTGTAATTGCTTTTACAATTCCAAATACTATAATAAAAGAAAGGATGGCTGTTTTAGCAGCAATATGAAATTCACCTTCGGCAATTTGTGGAAGTATGGCTCTTTCCAGGCCAACCATGCCACCTACAAAGGCATTGATGATAACCAGAAGTGTAAATTGCTTCCAGTTTTCTTTTAATCCGAGTTTGATGGTTTCCATAACTATAATTTGTGATACAAAATTACAGTAGGTGAAAACGAAATTACTTTACATATGATAAGTAATTGGTGTCAGCAAGAAAAATCCAATTTCTTCGTTATGCTCGCCATTAAAAATGGTCATTTGCGAAAAACAAACTCCCATTATTTAAGACTTCGCAAGCCTCGCACTTGAATTTCTCTTATCAGACACCATATTTTTTTGCAAGCATTAATTATTTATGAGCGCGAATTCGGCTTAAGCTTACGGGAGTAATTCCGAGATAGGATGCGATGAATTTTAAGGGAATTCTTTTTAAAATATCCTTATGATCTTTTAAGAGATGGATATAGCGCTCATCGGCCGTGTTAAATTGCAAACTCTCTATTCTGTTTACAGTATTAACATAAGAGGCTTCAATAATTTTACGAAATAATCTTTCCAGATCGTGGTGCGTGTCAAATAATTTGAATAATAGATTTGAATCAATGGCAATGAGCGTCGTGTCCTCTATGGCTTGAATGGCTTTTAAAGAAGGTTTTCCTGTAAATAAACTTTCTGCCCGAGCTACAAAAGAATTTTCAAACTCAAAACTTTCCGTAATATCAATATCTTCTTTAAAATAATAAATACGCACGCATCCTTTTTTTACAAAGTAAATTGTTTTGCAAGTATGACCAATCAATTGAACGTTTGTTCCTTTATGAAACTGGATTTCGCAACAAATTTCAAGTAATGCTTTTTCTGCACTACTTGAAATTGGATGTATAACTTTAATTTGATTTAAAAGGGTTTGCACTTTTTTTAAATAACCAGTTTGAAACAACCAAGTTAAAAATTTATTTTAAAACGTATTAAAAATATATGCAATATAAAAGGATCGTATTATTTCAATAGATTTCGTAATTCAGTAATATCTAAAACACCGGTTTTACGGGTTACTTCAACGCCATTTTTATACACAATAAATGTAGGAAAGGCACTTACATTTAATTGTTTACCCAATTCTGTTTGTGCGCCACCATCAATTTTCACAACAGTATATTTTTCTTTTTCTAAAGCCTCAACTATGGGTTTCATTTTTTTGCATGGAGGACACCATTCCGCACCTATATCCACTAAAACAGTTTTGTCTTTTGGTATTTGATTAAGAAACTCCTGCATGGTGATTGGTGAAACTTTAGAGTTTCCTTGAATGGCTTTATTAGCCTGTTTCCATGCATTGATGCCACCTTTCATGTTATATACTTTTGTAAACCCATGCTCACCCAACCAATCCATAGCCGCATTACTTCTGCCGCCACTCAAGCAATAAATATAAACAGGTTTGGTTTTATCAAGCGCGGCAACTCTTTCTTGAAACTCAGCTATATTATTCCAGTTGGCTTGAAGTGCATTTTGTAAATGTCCAGATTGATATTCTTCAGCGGTTCGAACATCTAACAATTGTATATCTTTTTGAGCAATACCTTTCTCAAATTCTTCAACAGGAATTGTTGAATTTTGAGCGTTTGAATTACATGAACCTATTACGACTAATTGTAATGTAATAAGTATTAGTTTTAAAGCAGTTGTTATATTTTTCATCCTTTAATTATTTTATTTTTTATAAGTTGTAATGATATTTTGTATTTTTTTAGAATCAATTTCTTTAGAACTTACGATTAGTAATTCGCTAAAATTACTATTAATACTGACGTTAACAACATTATCTATTGCTGATATTTGCTCGGTTATACCATCTATACTTGTAATGCCTTCCATTTTGTATAAGTTAACGATAGCGTCATTATTCTTTTTAAATTCAATCCACAATTCGGAGTTTGCTCTTGGAGTTGCTGAATTTAAACAATCTTCCAGTTTTAAAAAAGTGAATGCTTTAGCGAATAAATGTTCATATTCGGTTTTGCTTCCTCCAAACGGTGGACTTTTCTCAAATGATCTATTAAATAATAAACCTATCAATAATCCATTAGAATTTAACAAGCTATGCATTTTATTGACATAGCTCTGTCGCATCGTTGGGGGTAAGGCACAAAAAAATGTTTGTTCAACTATGACATCGTATTTTCCTTTGTGGTCAAAAAAATCGTCAAGAAGAATTTTAATGGATGAATTATTTTTAAACTTTTCTTGTAAAACAGCTACTAAAGTTGGAGCAATATCAATAACGGTTATGTTTGTAAATCCTTGTTTTAAAAGGAATTCAGCCTCGTAAGTATTGCCACAGCCTGGGATTAAAATAGCAAGGTTTTTGTTTTCTATATTTTCAAAATAATTTTTAATAGGGGGAGATACGGCTCCCAAATCCCAACCAGTCGTATTCGATTTATACTGAGAATCCCAATAGGATTGACCTAATAGGATTTCATTATTAGTTGCGCAACATGTTATTTTATCTGACATTATTTTTCTTTTTTACGTGTTGAAATTCCAAATGGCAAATACATTGGACAAAAACTAATAAAGCTGGTTAATACAAAAATACTAGCTAATACTAAAAGTATGATGCCTAATGTTCCTGAGATAACATGTGTTAAAAATAAAGCAACGATTGCAACAGCGATGATTATTCTAATAATTTTGTCGATACTTCCCATGTTTTTTTTCATAATATTATTTTTTTTGGTGTAGATAAAAGTACATAAGTTTAATGATATCAAGTGTGACTTTTGTCACTCAACTTACTTTTCTTTTTCCATAAACTTTTTTGGGATATTAATACCCATTAATAAACCTCCCAATATTGAAAAATAAAGTGTGCTGTTATAAGGATTGAAGGATATAGCGCAGTTACCAGTAGAGCAACCAACAAAGTAATAATATAAGTATCCGGATATTCCTCCGATGATAACACCAATAACAATTAGTTTATTATTTAAAAACCACTTCTTCATATTCAACATCTGTAAGATTTTTTTTTGAATTATTTTTTTTGTTTGAGTGTGGCATTGTGCCAATGAAAACAGCATTACAAAGACAACTATAATTTATTTTATGCTTTTTATTTTGTTGTTTTGTATAGGCGATTATAATACCCACCTGTAATGCTTATTCTTATGCTTTTTGCAATTTACTTTGGCATACATGATCTGTTTTTGAAACGCCAGCTTCTGCAATTGCTTTAAAGCCACCTTCTATTTCTTTGAAATTATGAACACCTCTTGATTTAAGAATACTGGCAGCTATCATGCTTCTGTAACCACCGGCACAATGAAGATAGAAAGGTTTGTCAAGATTCATTTCAGCAAACCAACTATTAATTTGATCTAATGGTTTGTTGTATGATTCTTCCACATGCTCTGCTCTGTATTCACTTTCTCTTCTTGCATCAATTACAGTATCTGCTTTCACATTAACTTCTTTCGCAAACTGTTCGGCAGTAATTCTATTAACTGTATCAATTTCCTTACCTGCATTTTTCCAACTTGCAAAACTGCCTTTCAAATGTCCGATAACATTATCAAAACCAACACGGCTTAAACGTGTTACGGTTTCTTCTTCTTGTCCTAATTCGGTAATTAATAAAATGGGTTGCTTCACATCTTTTATTAGAGCACCGACCCAGGGAGCAAAATCTCCATTGATACCAATGTTTACAGAGCGAGGTATAAAACCTTTTGCAAATTCAGATGCGGCTCTTGTATCTAAGATAATAGCTTCCGTTGTATCTGCTGATGTTTCAAATTCTAGTGGCGATAAAGATCTCATGCCATTATTTAAAACGGTTTCAAAACTTTCATATCCTTTTTTGTTCATAGCGACATTCATTCCAAAGTAGCCTGGAGGAGGCAATAAGCCGTCAGTAACAGCTTTCACAAACTCTTCTTTATTTGGTTGATTTAGCGCGTAGTTAACTTTTTTCTGATTCCCTAGGGTATCAACTGTTTCCTTCATCATGTTTTTTCCGCATGCAGAGCCTGCACCATGCGCCGGATAAACAATCACATCATTTGCTAAAGGCATAATTTTTTGATTTAAGGAATCATATAATAAACCAGCCAATTGATCTTGAGTCATTGACGCTGCTTTTTGAGCTAAGTCGGGACGACCAACATCACCTAAGAATAAAGTGTCTCCACTAAACAGCGCATAGTCTTTTCCAATTTCATCTCTTAATAAAAAGCAAGTGCTTTCCATGGTGTGGCCAGGCGTGTGTAATACTTTAATAGTAACGTTTCCTAACTTAAATACTTCTTCATCTTCAGCAATGATTGCTTTAAACTCTGGATTTGCATTTGGACCATAAACGATGAGTGCGCCAGTACTTTTACTTAAATCCAAATGACCGGAAACGAAATCAGCATGGAAATGAGTTTCAAATACATATTTAATTTTAACACCATCTTTTTTAGCGCGGTCTAAATAGGGCTGTACTTCTCTTAATGGATCAATAATTGCTGCTTCGCCATTAGAGGTAATATAATATGCGCCTTGCGCTAAGCATCCTGTATAAATTTGTTCTATTTTCATAATGTGTTTTTTTAGTTGTTATTTTTTTATTTCTTGTGTTATTGATGAATCAAAGGTATTGCGTTATTTAATTTTTTTTGGTAACATATATTACATTCTTTAGTGATTTTAAAAAATATGTAACCTATGTTACAATTCTATTTTAAAAAAGTTTCCTTGATGATAATATAAATCCCCATCAATAAAACAAACCATCCGAATATGGGTTTTAATTTTGCCCCATCAATTTTTTTAGATAAATAAATTCCTATGGAAATTCCTATCGAAGCAAAAGCTGATACTGATACTAATAAGCTCCAATTAATAATTTCATCTCCACCTTCTCCAAAAAATCCGATTAATGATTTGGCGGCTATAATGACTAAAGATGTTCCAACCGCTTCTTTCATTGGAAGTTTAGACAGAAGCACTAAGGCCGGTATAATTAAAAATCCGCCACCATCTCCAACCAATCCTGTAACCATGCCAACGATAGCGCCTTCTAATAAGATAAAAGGGTAATTAAATTTTTGCGAGCCTAAGTATTCTTCTTTCTTCTTTTTATCCTTTTTAATCATGCTGAAAGATGCCGCTACCATAAGCACTGCAAAAAACAGCATCATTAAAATACTTTTAGTTACTACAAAATCACCAACAGAAAAAACTTCTTTAGGAATTGCGGGAACGATATATGCTCTTGTTAAAAAAACAGCAACAATGGAAGGGGCTCCAAAAACCAAAGCTGTTTTAATATTAACTAATCCTTTTTTGAAATAACCAACAGAGCCTGCAGCACTTGTAAAACCTACTATAAACAAAGAGTAGGATGTAGCAGTTACGGCATTTACCGAAAAAATATAGACTAATACAGGTACTGTTAAAATACTACCACCACTGCCAATGAGCCCTAATGAAATGCCAATTAAAATTGAAGAGATGTAACCTATTATTTCCATAATTAAACTTTAAATTATTATGGTACAAAAATGATATGATAAAAATCATATAACGGTTACATTTGTTACATTAGGATTTTATAGCCATTATCATGTTTTTAAATTTAGTTTTCAAAAAAAGAAATGGTTTGTTGTATAACCGTATTGGCCTGTTCAGGATAAACAGTATCAATAAAAGGGTGTTTAATTCCAAAGGTATGATCTGCACCTTCAATTACTAAAAGCTTAGAATGTTTACAGGCTTTATGCAATTCTTCGGCATCGTTGAATGAAACCGCCGTATCAGAAGTACCATGAATAATTAAAAAAGGAATGCTTAATTGCTTGGCTGCTCTTACAATATTTAAGCGATCTGTATTAGCTTGTATCGTTTCGTAAAATTGGTAATACATAGGCATTTGCTGACCGGTACGCATATTAAATGTATGCACAACGCCTTGTTGTTTCCATGCTTCAATCGTACTTGGTTTGTTGCGATATATAAAATCGCTTACGGCAGCCCAAGTTGCAATTTTTTTAACACGTTTATCTTCTGCTGCTTTTAATACAATGATTCCGCCGCCTCTGCTATGACCTATTAAACTCAAATTCTCCAAATCTATTTCTTGAGAAAATGTTTCGTTTGTTAATACCCAGTCAATAACCAAGCCTAAATCATTTAATTCGATGATATAATTATTATTACCAAATGCCTCTAAATCATCAAATACCATAGGGTTTTGAGTTGTAGTGCCATTATATGAAAAATTAAATTTCACAAATATAAAACCTGCATCTACGAAAGTTTGGGCTACTGTATTAAAATGCCCCCAATCTTTAAAACCTTTAAAACCGTGAACAAAAATAACTACAGGTTTAGGTTTATTCGTTTGTGTATAAAATATATCTAACGTGATGGGCTTTTCTTTACTGCCGTTTATAATGATATTGGTTAAGCTTTTCATAGACTTAAAATTAATCATATTATTTGTATTTTATATTTCAAAAAATCTCTACTTAATCATTATTCATAAATCTCAAATAGTTATTAATAAGATTATGGTTAACCCATCAGGTGCAAGTGATGGAACAAATATGCCAAATACAGCAGAGTGGATAGAATTCCATAATGGTTCAAGCTCTTTAACAGATATGAGTTGTTGGTTTTTTATGGATGGTGATTTTGCGGTTACATTTCCATCAGGTACATTTATCCTTGCCGGAGGTTATTTCACAGTGGCAAGCGCTTTAGGTACAGGTTTAACACCTAACTTAAATGGGGCTACCTGCGGTTGCACTTCGGGTCCAGTATCGGAAGTTGGTTTATTTACTAATTCAACTGAACAAGTTATTTTATATAATTCATCAGGCGTTATAATTGATGTGATTATTTGGAGTACGGGTCAGTTGCCCGATTGTATGATGACTTCTTCACTTGGCTCATGTTCTTCTCAAAATGTTACTTTTCCTGCAAGTGGCTTAACTTACGAAAGTATAGGGCAAAATCTGACAGTATAGCTAATACCAATATTCGTTCTAAAACACCCAAATAAACTCATTCTTTTTCACCAATACTTCTTCAAAAAATAGTTCCGTAGCTTAGGCTATGCAACAATTTTTTATCATCGTCTTGCTAAAAAATAATTCTGTTTCTATTGTATATTTTAGAAAGAAAATTGGTATAAAGAAAGAGCCGCAGATGTAAGTAGTACTTGGCAAAATACATCAACACCAACTTTTGGTTCAACAAATGCTCCAACAGTCTTACCAATTGAATTAACGCAGTTTAAAGCAGAATTTATAAATTCGATAGTTACTTTATCTTGGAGTTCAGTTTCGGAAATTAATAATGATCATTTTGTAATTGAAAGAAATAAAAATAGTTTTGAATTTGAATCAATTCAAGGAATATCAGGTGCAGGAACTAGTTTAGAGTTAAAGAATTATTCAATTATTGATAAATATCCATTAGATGGATTGTCTTTTTATCGGTTAAAGCAAATAGATTATTCTGGTAACTTTTCATACTCATTAATTGAATATATAGAAACCAATATAAACTTAAATTTTAGTATTGATATTCTCTCTAATCCATCTGAAAATAGTCATTTCGAATTGATGCTCAAAAATAAAGAAACATACGAAATATGTTTAAATGGCATGATTGGCAATTTAATATACTATGAAATTAGCTCTGAAGAAAGAAAAGTAATTGATGTAAATCATTTAGATAAGGGTATTTGTTTCTTAACGATTCATTGTAATGGAAAATTCTTTTCTAAGAAATTAATGTATCAGTAATCTTTTTTAAAGCGTGTATGATTTGATCAGATAAATCAATACGATTACTTTCGTGTGGTATCGTATTACATGTAATGACACTGGATGCACCGGCTTTTATTAATTCTTGATAAGCATTGTTTGCGAAAACCGCATGAACGCCTATACATATAGCGGGTTTCATACCTGCTGATTTCAAATGATTAACTGTTTCTATCATCGTTCGTGAAGTAGAAATAATATCATCCACTAACACGAGTGCGTATTCTTTACATGTTTCAACATGAGGCACTGATAAATCCACATATAAGCTCTTTTTCTATTTTAAATGTAACATTTTAATGATGATAAATCTAAATAAATGTTAATTGCACAATAAACACAGGTTACTTTCGTATCTTTAAAAACAAGATATTTTTTATGGAAAAAACTTTGATTCTTTGGGCCGATGATGAAATAGATTTATTAAAGCCACACATCTTATTTTTAAATTCTAAAGGTTACGAAATTATAACTGCACTCAGTGGTGATGAAGCTATTGATGTGGTGAAAGAAAATAATAATATTTCGGCTGTATTGTTGGATGAGAATATGCCTGGTATTTCTGGGTTAGAGGCTTTAACTAAAATTAAGCAACTGAAGCAAGATTTGCCAGTTATTATGATTACCAAAAGCGAAGAGGAATACATCATGGAAGATGCTATTGGTAGTAAAATAGCAGATTATTTGATTAAGCCTGTTAATCCAAATCAAATATTATTATCTCTAAAAAAAGCCTTAGATAATAAACGTTTGGTGTCTGAAAAAACAAATACGGAATATCGTAAAGAGTTTGGACAAATAGGCATGACTCTTTCAGATAATTTGAATTGGCTAGAGTGGCAAGAGGTATTTAAAAAAATCGTGTATTGGGAATTAGAGATTGATAAAAATCACGATAAAGGTATGCTCGAAGTTTTGAAAATGCAGAAAGCAGATGCCAATGCCCAGTTTTTTAAGTTCATAGAAAAAAAATACATCTCCTGGTTAAATGGCACTGATACCAACGCGCCAACAATGAGTCATACACTTTTGAAAAATAAATTCTTCACAAATTTAGATTCTAATCCTTGTACTTTTTTATTGGTTATTGATAATTTACGTTATGATCAATGGAAAATGATACAACCTATAATTCAAAATTATTTTAAAGTAGATAGCGAAGAATTATTTTACAGTATTTTACCTACTGCTACACAATATGCTCGAAATGCAATATTCTCAGGGCTTATGCCAAGTGAAATGGAAAAGCGCCACCCAAATTGGTGGTTGAATGATGAAGATGAAGGCGGTAAAAATATGCATGAAGAAGATTTTTTAAATGCACAATTGAAACGTTTAGGCAAGGATGTAAAAGTGGGCTACAATAAAATAACCAACTTTGCAGCAGGTAAAAAATTATCGGAAAACATGAGCAATTTAATGAACAATAAATTGAATGTAATTGTCTATAATTTTGTGGATATGTTAAGTCACTCACGCACCGAGTCAGAGATGATTCGTGAATTAGCGGACGATGAGCCTGCCTACAGAAGTTTAACCTTATCATGGTTTGAACACTCTCCGTTATTGGAAATGATTAAATTTATTGCATCTAAAAAAGCGAAATTAGTAATCACTACTGATCATGGAACCGTTCACGTAAAAGAACCAACGAAGATTGTTGGAGACAAAACAGTGAATACGAACTTACGTTACAAGCAAGGCAGAGCACTTGATTACAATGTTAAAGAAGTTTTTGAAATTAAAAACCCATCTGATGCTTTTTTACCAAAACAAAATGTGAGCTCTCGTTTTGTATTTGCACGTGAAGATAAGTTTTTTGCTTACCCTAATAATTTCAACTATTACGTGCAGTATTACAGAAATACGTTTCAGCACGGTGGCGTCAGTTTAGAAGAAATGATTATTCCTTATATTACGTTAACTGCAAAGTAATTTTAGCGTTGCTTACTGGCAATCATAAAATTACTATTCTTATCTCTGAAATTATAACCGATGCCAAAGCCAATTGGTTTAGAGCCTTGTTGTTTGTATAAAGAATCTAAATCAGGCTGGTAAAAGGCCGAAAACATAGGGATTGGTTTTAAGTATTTTCCGTAAAAGGAATAATTCCATTTGCTGGAGCTTTCTGTAAAATAATGAAAGGCAATACCACTGTCATCTTGTATCACATGTTGGCTTTGATTGATAATTGTATTACGGATAATAGAAAAATAATTTTTATGCATTAAATACGAAGCTCCTTTTAAATACGTATTGATTGGTCCCATGTTTTTGAGATAGGTTACAAAACCTTTGTTCGATTTTAAACCGCCATCAGAGGCATTTAACGAAAAATAGTATAACGTTTTGGGATGTTGATTGATATCTGCAAATATAATTTCAACACCTCTTGTGTTTACTTTTAATTTTTTTAGATCAGCAAAAGAATGAATGTATTTGATGTTCCCTAAACTATCAACCGTTACAGGCTTTGTAGAGCATAAGGTATTTCCTGTTCGTTTTAAAAATAACACTAATAAATGAAGTGTGCCGTCAACTTCTTCATTCCGTAAATCCTCGCTCATGCTTTGTGTTCTGAAAAAGCTAAATTTTAAAATAGCATTTAAAGAAGTATTTACTTTAGAAAAATAAGTGCCTAAGGAATCTTTTTCTTTTTGATTAAATACTGGAAAGCTTCCTACAGGCTCTAATCCAATCATCACGTATTTATATGCTTCAGGAAAAAAAGTTTGAGCATGCAAAATATCTGGTCCTGAAAATGGGTAAAATAATGTTTGCTGCGGTTTAACGGTTTTAGATATTTCAATGTCTTTAAATTTTCGCAAATTGTTTAAACGAGTTGAATCGAATGACTTCCAGCGTTTATCAAAGTTTTTACTGAACACTTTAAAGTCGCTCGATTTTTGGATATAGCTTAGTACTGAACTAGAATCGGTAATACCCGACATTATATCAGCAACTGCATTCAAGCTATCGCTAGCGCAATTGGTTGTCGTTTTTGATAATTGTAACGAATCGTCTAATAATATTGTTATAGTATCTTTTACTACTGTAGAATCTTTCAGTACGTGAGTTTCTTTTTCAGTGTTAGAAGATGAGCAGGCCATTAATACTAATCCGGAACAGGCAACAAGTGTTTTAATCATAAGTTGTGTTTTTATTTTATTTCGTTTTCAATACTTTTTTTATCAAAAGAGCTCATTGGTGATAGTTGTTTTAAGATGAACCAAACAACTACACCCAAGGCTATTAAGCCTAAGCCGTACAAACTCATTTTAGGTTCTATGTAAAATCCAAAACATAAAATCCACCCATTAATAATTAAAAATAGAATAGGGGTAATCGGATAGCCCCATGTTTTATAGGGCTTTTCAATGTGTTTGAATTTTGTTCGTAATATAAAAACACCGAGTACAGTTAAAAAAGTAAATACAGTTAATACAAAGCCTATGAGTTTTAATACATCATCAAATTTGGCAGAAGCAATTAAAATAATAGCAATAACAGATTGTGTTATGATGGATACATAAGGAACTCCTTGTTTATTTTCAGTTGCAAATACTTTTAAGGGAGCAATGTTCTTCCCGATAGATGATGCTACTCTTGGACCAGCTAATATCATGGCACTGATGGAAGAAACTAATAATAGTGCTATCACGATACCTACTACGTTTCCAATTTGTTGGCCAAAAATATGTTGGCCACTAATATGACCTATCTCTACTTGTCCTGCTAATTCATTAACGGGAGCTGTATATAAAAAAATGAAATTGAGTAATAAATAAAAAACAGTAACAATACTTGTTCCGATTAATAATGATTTTGGTAAATTTTTAGAAGGATTTTCTATATCGCCTGTCATATAGGCTGCGGCATTCCAACCCGAATAGGAGTAGGA
>JAYVDU010000655.1:0-7839 GCA_043749245.1 Bacteroidota bacterium
GTAATCTCCGTAAATAGAAAAATAGTTAGCGCAAATGAATAAGAAAACAGAATATTTAACCCCATCACAGGTTATAGAGAAGTACCCGGAATTAGAACAAAAATTTGGGTGGAGCGCAAAAGATTTAGGCGTATTTTTGAAGAACAAATTATTGCAAGGGCATTATAATCATTCGTCCCGAAAGTCAATGATTCGGGAGGATTCGCTCCGTAAATTAATACGGTTTGCGAACGACCAAATAGATAATCAAAAAGTAGTGATAGTATAAAATTATGTGTTACAATATTTCAGCAAAGAAACAACCGCAAGAGTTAGAAAAGCGTTTTAAAGTAAAGGTTGCAGAGAGTGTTAGTATATCTCCGCATTATTATTTGAGTGGCTTTAATCACCCTAAAACACCTGTTATATCAAGTATTCAACCTGATGTAATTCAAACATTTAATTGGGGATTAATTCCTTCATTCTGTCAAACGATAAAGGATGCAAAGGATATGATGACCAAAACACTTAACGCCAAAAGCGAAACTGTTTTTTCATTACCGTCATTTAAAAATTCAATTCGTCAAAAACGATGTATGGTTTTAGTTGACGGTTTCTATGAATGGCGAACAATCGGTAAACAAAAATATCCGTACTACATTCATACAAAAGATAACGAGCCCTTTGCCTTTGGTGGTATTAATAACGATTGGGTAAATAAAGAAACTGGCGAAATAATTAATACGTTTTCTATCATTACTACCGAAGCAAATCCGTTAATGGCGAAGATTCACAATGTAAAATTGCGTATGCCATTAATTCTACCGAAAGAAATTGAGCAAGATTGGTTGAATCCCAATTTGAATGAAAATCAAATTAATGAGTTAATGAAACCGTTGGATGAAAACCGACTGGAAGCTTACACTATCTCGAAATTAATTACAAACAGAAATGATAATCCCGATAAAATTGAAGTACAAGCTCCATTTGAATATCCTGAACTGGCTATGTTTGATTTGTAAAGCAATGATTTGTAATTATTTCTAATTGTTTTACATAGTTTTTCAATTACTTCTTAAATGGTTCTTAATCAAATCAGAAGCTTTTTAAAGGAAATTTCAAATTTGAAAAAATTTATTGAAAAAAAATAATCAGCAATCATAGAGTTTAAAGGGTATTTAGGTTGCAACCCATATAAATAAAGGAAATTAAGAAATTTGCACCAAAAATAACCCTCTAAAATACTATATTTGTTATTATATGTTTACACCTTATCACGCCAAATATATTGCGCACGAGCTTACTAAAAGAAGTTCATCGGACAGTATGCAAAAACTAGCTTCAACTTTGGTTGATGCGCAGGTGGATTTAAACCCTCATCAGGTTGAAGCCGCATTATTTGCATTTCGTTCTCCGCTATCTAAAGGTGCAATACTTGCTGATGAAGTTGGTTTAGGAAAAACGATTGAAGCAGGTTTAGTTATTTCACAAAAATGGGCTGAAAGGAAGCGCAAAATTTTAATTATTACCCCTTCAAATCTCCGTAAACAGTGGAGTCAAGAGTTAATAGATAAATTCTTTTTACAATCAAAGATTTTAGAAACAAAATCATTTAACGAAGAAATAAAGAAAAAGAACCTTAATCCTTTTCTGCAAAATGAAATAATTATTTGTTCATATCAATTTGCAAGAAGCAAAGAGGCTTATGTTGAATCGGTAGATTGGGATTTAGCTGTGATAGATGAAGCCCATCGTTTAAGAAACGTTTACAAAAGTTCCAACCGTATCGGTAAATCAATAAAAAACTCTTTAGCTAAAGTCCCTAAAATATTATTGACTGCAACACCGTTGCAAAATTCATTACAGGAGCTATATGGATTGGTTAGTATAATTGACGACTATACTTTTGGAGATATAAAAAGTTTTAGAAATCAATATGGGCGTGTAAATAGCACTGCGGATGAAAGCGTTTTCCTTGAACTTAAAGAGCGTATAAAACCAATTTGTAAAAGAACATTAAGAAGGCAGGTTTTAGAATATATTAAATACACAAATCGTATAGCATTGGTGGAAGAATTTTATCCAACCGATGACGAACAAAAGTTATACGACTATGTAACTAACTATTTACAAAGCCCTAACCTATACGCTTTACCTGCGGGTCAAAGGCAGTTAATGACTTTGATTTTGCGAAAGCTTTTAGCTTCTTCAACTTATGCTATTTCAGGCACGCTTGAAGGACTTGCAAAAAAATTAGAAGGGATAATTACTAATAATTGTAACAATAATCCATTAGAAGAAACTTTAACTCAAGATTTTGAAACATACGAAGAGTTAAAAGATGAATGGTTAGAAGATGATGGCGAAGAAGAAAAGGAAGAAAAAGTTTATACTTCCGAAGATATAAGTAATATTAAATCTGAAATAGCGAAGCTAAAAGAGTTTGGCGCTCTTGCTAAATCAATACAAATAAATTCAAAAGGAGAAAAGCTGTTTACTGCATTACAAAAGGGGTTTGAAGAAGCCACAAAAAAAGGTGCAAGTAAAAAAGCAATGATATTTACAGAAAGCACACGAACACAAAGTTATCTGAAAGATATTTTAGAAGAACGTGGCTATCAGGGTAAAGTTGTATTATTTAATGGTTCAAATACAGACCAGAAATCTAAAGAAATTTATAAAGCGTGGATTGAACGTCACCAAAATACTGACCGTATTACTGGCTCTAAAAGTGCCGATATGCGTGCTGCATTAGTTGATTATTTTCGTGATGAAGCAATTATTATGATTGCAACCGAAGCTGCTGCCGAAGGAATTAACTTGCAGTTTTGCTCACTAATAGTTAATTACGATTTGCCTTGGAATCCACAACGAATTGAACAACGTATTGGGCGTTGCCATCGTTACGGACAAAAATATGATGTAGTGGTAGTTAATTTCTTAAATAAATCTAATGCTGCTGACTTGCGTGTGTATGATTTATTGAATGAAAAATTCAGCTTGTTTAATGGTGTATTTGGTGCAAGTGATGAAGTGTTAGGGAGTATTGAAAGTGGAGTTGATTTTGAAAAACGCATTGCAAAAATTTATCAGGATTGCAGAACCCCTGCACAAATACAAATTTTGTTTGATGAATTACAAAAGGATTTAGAAACTCAAATAAACACCGAGCTTAATCAAACAAGACAAAAATTATTAGAAAATTTTGATGAAGAAGTACACGAAAAACTTAAAATAAATTTAAAGGAAAGCAAAGAGTATTTGTCAAAATATGAAAACTGGCTTTGGGATTTAACTAAATACTTTTTAAGTAATTGTGCAACATTTTCTGAAACGGAACATAGTTTTTTATTAAATGACAATCCTTTTCCAACTGAAAAAATACATTCAGGTCCTTACCGAATAGGTTATAACGCTAAACTGGAAATTGGTGATGCCAATTTTGATGCGAACATCTATCGAATCAGCCACCCTTTAGCACAGCAAATTATTACAGAATGCAAATCAACTCAATTAACACCTTCGCTTATTGAATTTGATTATAGTGGAAATGCTAACAACATATTTGTACTCGAAGAGTTAATTGGAAAAAGTGGTTGGCTTAAAGTTGCCAGTTTAACTGTTAATGCTTTTGAAACTGAAGATTTTATTATTTCCTGTGGTATTACCGATAATGGAGAGGTATTAGATGCAGAGCAATGTCAAAGAT
Source organism: Bacteroidota bacterium (assembly GCA_043749245.1). GTDB lineage: Bacteria > Bacteroidota > Bacteroidia > B-17B0 > Aurantibacillaceae > UBA4416. The sequence goes on from JAYVDU010000655.1 coordinate 3,689, forward strand.
TATTTTCAGTAGCAGGTAAACAAAATACAATTTCTGATAAATTAGAGGTTATAAAAATTGAACCACAATTGAATGATAATTTATCTCGAACAAAAAATAATATACTTGAGCAAATAAGTGTTCGCAATGGTTCTTATTTTGAACAAGAGTTGGATAAGTTAGATAAGTGGGGCGAAGACCGAAGGAGTTCATTAAAACTAACTTTAAAAGAGTTAGACGAGCAAATAAAAGACATAAAAAAGCAAACTCGTTTAGCACCTAACCTACCCGAAAAACTGAAATTAGAAAAAGTAAAAAGAAAATTAGAAACTGAAAGGGATGATGCTTGGAAAGAATATGATGGAGCTGCTAAAGAAATCGATAAGAACAAAGACAGGTTAATAGATGAAATAGAACAGAAACTTAATCAATCATTGCAACAAGAGGATTTATTCACAATAAAATGGAGGGTAATATAAAACAATGAGCAATAATAATAAAACGGTTGCGGAAGAAATTGTTAAGCAATTGAAAGAAAAAGAATTGATTTCAGCCGATGAAAGCAATATTGAAAATCAAATTACAAATGGCACAATTAAAGAAAGTGATTGGAAGTTGATTTTTGAGCAGCAAATAAAAAATACAGAAATGCAAAACGCTAATGAAACTAAGTAGTATACATATTAACGCTTTTAGAGGTGCTACTAAACCAGTAACATTAAACTTTAGTCAGGATAAAAATATTACGTTGATTTATTCGGAAAATGGTAATGGTAAATCTTCGATTGCGGATGCGTTTGTATGTTTGTGTACTGATGGAATTGGCTCTTTAGATGATAAGTCAAATAAAGACTTTTCTTTTTTAAAATCATTAGGCTCTACAAATTCTGATTTGTTAATACAATTACAAACTGATACAACATTATTTAAAGCAACTCTTTCCAGTACTTCAAATAAAATAATCAAATCGCCCAATACTAATTTACCCAAACTAAGTGCGTTAAGACGAGCGCAAATTACATCATTTATTGAGGATACACCCTCAGACCGTTATAAAGTCCTTTCTTCATTTATTGATGTTTCTAATATTCAAAAATCCGAAGCTGAATTAAAGAAACTAATTACCTCTGTTGATAGGGATTATAATGCAAATACAAAAAGTTTATCGGATGCTCAACACACATTAACTGAGATTTGGAATAAAGAAGGTAACCCACTTGGCAACCTAAATACGTGGATTCAGTCAGAAATCAAAAAGGACAATACTAAGTTGTCTAAAGAATTACAAGAAAACAATAGTGTATTGCAAAGCTGGAATTCATTGCAAACAGTTATTTTGAATATTAAATCAGAAAAAGCACAGTTTGATATAGCAGCGAATAATTTAAAAACCGCAGAAACAAATCTAAAAACATATCAAACTCAAAACACTAATGCAGAAACTCAATTACTATCATTATTAAATGAAACTAAAAGTTTTCTTACTTCCCAAAGTATTATTGAGAAATGTCCTGTGTGCGAAAAAGAAAATGAGAAAGACCAACTTTTAAAAAGCGTTTCTGAGAGAATATCAAAAATGCAAGAGCTAACTAAATTAACTCAAGCTGTAAATAATACTAAAAAGGAAAGAGATAGGCTTTATAATAGATTACAAGCACAAATTGAACCTTTCAATGTTCAATTAATTGCTTTTAAAAATACGTCATCATTATTATCAAGTTTTAATTTTACTGCTTTATTAAACTTGGTTTTAGCTACAAATACTACAAAAGAAAATTATACAGAATATTTAGCCGCTGCTTTGCTCCTTTCTGCTGAAATTGAAAAATTAACAAAGCACAACCAAACGGTTAATAAATCTTGCGGACAATATAATTCTATAAAATCAAATAGTGATGGTGTAGTTAATCTTACAAAAAAATGTGAAGAATTAAGTAAACTATTAAAACAAGCGAAAGATGCGTTAATAATATTAGAGGATACCCGTAAAAAATTTATTGATAATGAATTAAATTCTATTTCAGGTGATGTAGAAGCAATGTATCAATCCATTCACCCGAACGAGGGGTTAGGAAATATAAAACTGTATTTAAACCATAATTTTCAAAGTTCTCTTAATCTTAGTGCCAATTTTCATACTGAAGCAGACATTACTCCTCAATCAGTATATAGTGAATCCCATTTAGATACTTTAGGTATTTGTATTTTTATGGCTCTTACAAAAAAGGAAAGTAATAAAGATGTTATTTTAATTTTGGATGATGTAGTGATGTCCGTTGATGAAAGACATTTAGATAGAATAATAGAACTTATTCATACCGAAGCTGAACACTTTGCTCATATTTTTATAACGACACATTATCGCCCTTGGCGAGAGCGTTATCGGAACAATAGAGCGCCTAATGCAAATATTCAATTTGTCGAATTGCGGGGTTGGACTAAAGAGCGAGGCATTACTTTAGCTAAACCTCAATTAGTATTGGATGAAATAAAGTTTTATTTAACTGCACCTGAAAATTTTCATAGAGAAAATTTAGCAGGGGCTACTGGTAGATTTTTAGAAGCGATATTAGATTTTCTATCTTTCAATTTTCAATGTCGTCTAAAACGAAAAGCGGGTAATGATTTTACATTGAGTGAATTATTAGATTGCCTTTCAAAAGATTTATTGAAGATTCTAAAAGTGCAAAAAATGGAATTATTGCCCGATGGAAAATATTGCAAAACTAATTTCTCAGAAGAAGTATTTTTAAAAACAACTATTGATAATATAAAAAATTTAAAAGCTATCAGAAACCAAGTGGGCGCTCATTTTACATTTGATGGGGCATTAGTTGGCGATAATGATATTGAAGATTTTGCAAAGGCAACTATTCAATTATCAGAATTACTTATTTGCCCTACAAATGGCAATTTACCCGATAGAAATAACTCTGGTTCACATTGGGAAACCAAAAGTGGTTCAATACGCCTTTTCCCTTTAATCGAACCTTAAAAATAATATTATGGCAGAAGAAATAAAAAAATTACCCCTAACCTCAATGGATTTAAAAGAGCATCAACTATTGAAGCTGAAACAACTATTCCCTGAAGTATTTACTGAAGGAATGAAAGTTGATTGGGAAAAATTGAAACTCACATTAGGCGAAGATGTTGATACTGGAAAAGAACGCTACGGTATGAACTTTCCTGGCAAGGCAGATTGTTTTAAAACCATCCAGCAACCAAGCATTGCAACCCTTATACCTGCAAGAGAAGAAAGTAAAGATTTTGACACTACCCAAAACCTATTTATTGAAGGTGATAATTTGGAAGTATTGAAACTACTTCAAAAAAGCTACATAGGTAAAATCAAGTTTATGTATTTTGACCCTCCATACAATACTGGTAATGAATTTATTTACCCTGATAATTATGCTGAAAATCTTGACACTTATTTGCAGTACACTGGTCAATTAGATAGTGATGGCAGAAAATTTTCTACAAACACAGAAACTGATGGTCGCTTCCATAGCAAGTGGATGAATATGATGTACCCACGTTTGTTTTTAGCAAAAAATTTATTGAGGGAAGATGGTGTTATTTTTATTTCTATTGATGATTCAGAAGTAACTAATTTAACTCTCCTTTGCGATGAAATATTTGGTGAAGAAAATTTTATTAGTCGAATAATTATTCAGTCAAACAAAAGGGGGCAAACTTATAAGGAAATTGCAAAGACACACGAATACCTATTACTCTATTCAAAGAGCGATAATTTTGAAATGTTTGAATTAGATAAAGATAGCGACAGCCTACCGTTTACAGATTCAATTGGTAAATATGATTTATGGGAGTTACGAAATAGGAATCCAAAGTTTGGAAGATTTAATCGCCCTAACTTATTCTATCCAATTTATGTATCAAGCAATACAATAAATGAAGATGGTTATGCAAATGTATCGATAGAAAAGAACGAAGATTTTAATATTGAAGTCTTCCCAAGAAATAGTGAGGGTACTGATGGTTGTTGGAGGTGGGAAAGAAACACTTTAAAGCAGAGCTTACTTAATCCATTTTCAGTTATTGTAGCAAAACCAATAGCGTCCGAGATAATTAAAAAAGGTAAAATAAATGAGCTATACCCGTTTATTTTAGGCAACTAATTTTAATTTCGGAATTGTAAGCCCCCC
>JAYVDU010000656.1:0-7821 GCA_043749245.1 Bacteroidota bacterium
ATCACTTTGCAATATTATGTTGAATCTGGACATCTACACGTTATTGAAGAATCACTCGTCTAAAATTATTTTAAAATGAGTTTAGAAAAATACGATTCCAATTTTGAAATTGAAGGCATTAATTTTTTAACTTCACTGCTTATTCACCAAAATAACCCTTTCAAGAAAATTATACTTGACTTATTTCTCTCGCAAAAAGACCAAATAGATAAAAATATTTAAACCCGCTTTCTTCAGCTTGATGAATGAATATAGCAGGTGCGTTTTTTGAACACCTTACTCCAGCGGCTAAACCCGTTGCATTCGTTGTACTTCATGTTTATTAACTTCTTGGATTGTCACTTCATACTTTAAAATTAATTTATCAAGTTGATTTCGTTTAATTAAGTTTATATTATTTGCTCTTGCTAAAGTTTCTGATGATGAACTAAAATCACTATTTGAAATCACAATTAACTGAAATTTTTCGTTGAACTTGTTTTCGTAATAATTTCTTGCTGTGCAAATTTCTTGGATTGCTTCATTGCCAACTAATGATTTTGTCTGCTTAACTTGAAACAAATAATTTTCTCCATTACTCAAAGCCACAACATCAACTCCTTTGTCATTGGAATACGGTGTCAAATAAATTTGAAAACCCTGCTTATGATAAAGTGCGGCAATATAAGCTTCAAATAAGTAAGGGTTGAGTTTGTCTATTTGATTAATTGTAAGTGGTGTAGGCTTGGTTTCTGTGTCAAATCCAAAAATGGTATCGAATAATTCGTCTGGCTTTACTTCTGCCTGCTCAGATGGAAATAAAGTACTTGTTGCCAATGACTTTTTCCTGTTAAGCAAAGAATCTAAAACTTCGTCAAAAGATTTTTGCTTACTACCATCATCGTTTCTCATTTCGTCTGGAAATACTGCCATAGGATAATAAACATGAACATCTTTTTGTTGCCCGATTCGATAAGCTCTATCTGTCGCCTGCTCTTCCTTTGCTGGATTCCAATGTCTTGAATAATGTATAATATGGTTTGCTTTTGTAACGTTCAAGCCTATACCTGCCGCTAATGGCGACATTACGATTACATTAAAACCTTCTTCGGCTTGAAAGCGGTCAATGGTTTGTTGTCTGCTTAATTTTGTTTTCCCTTCGGTTTTTTTTGTTGTCGGCGTGTCGCCGTTTACAATACTTGGGAAAATATCAAAAGAATCATAAACAACTTTCTGCAACATCTTTTGCGTTTCCTTTCTATCTGCAAATACAATTACTTTGTCATTCTTAGCTCTTATTTCTTCTAAAAGCCCAACGACAGTTTGAAGTTTTGCGGATGTTTCAATAAGTTCGTGAGTAGGGAAATTGCATATTTGATTTTCTACTAAAAATGGATGGTCCGAAATATCTCGAATTGCCCAAAGAGATTTTAAGATTTGATTTCGTTTGTCTGCTCCTGTTAAATCACTACTTTTTGCTTGCTCTATCTCAATTTTATATCGTTCAAGTTGAGCAACCGGCATCTGCCTTTTCACTCTCGAATTTTCGTTATCAAACTTTTTAGGCAAATCTTTAGCAACATCTTTCTTTAATCTTCGCTTAATGAAGATACCGATTTTTTCTCTAAGTCTTTCCGTGAGTTCCTTTACATCAGTTTCATCTTCCTTCAAAGGATTTTGAAATTGCTTCGCAAAGTCTTTTGCATTGCCTAAAAGTCCAGGAACAGAAAAATCCATAATACACCAAAGATCTATCAATGTATTTTCAACTGGCGTACCAGTCATTGCAATTTTAAAGTCTGTTTTTAGAGCTTTACTTGCGTTAGTTACCAATGTTCCAGGTGTTTTAATTTTTTGAGCTTCATCTAAAGCCACGACTGCAAAATCAACAAGGCATAATGTGGCTTGGTAAGTTTTAAGGGTTTCGTAGTTGGTGAGTATGATATGCTTTCGTTGTAATTCTTTTGCTTCACGTTGGTTTTCTTTTTGATTAAATTCTTTTGTCAAATTGTTTGTTCCGTAAAGCTTGGTTAAAACAAGGCTTTGAGGTTCAAAAAATTTTTGGTATTCACTTTCCCAATTTTCAAGAAGCGTAACTGGCGCAACTATCAAATAAGGTTTTGAATCAAAATTTACTTGCGAATGCCATTCAATAAAATATAGTAATTGCAAAGTTTTACCTAATCCCATGTCGTCTGCTAATAAGCACCCAGAAAAATTTTCTTTCTGCAATGTTTGAAGCCATGAAATCCCTTCGATTTGATGTTCCTTTAAATCAATAAACGGTGATAAATTTTTGATTTTTGAGAAACTATGGTTGATATTTGAAAGCTGTTCTATTCCCTGAACGTATTCAGTCAACTCTGCATTTTCTTTGATAATTAAAACTTCATCTTCACTTTGCCTTTGCTTTTTTTCAACTGGTTCTTTCGGATTTTCAAATTGTTTATTTGCTATCTGAATAAACTTTTCTGCATCGTCAATTGGGATTTCTACACCATCCCATTCAAAGGATTTCTTACCATTTATTTTTGCTATTTGATTTACTTTTACAAATTTATCTAATTCAACTGGTGTTTTAAATAAAATTCTTTTTTCTCCATGAACCTTATCTTTAATAGCAATTCCGGGTATCCACTCCGATTTATAAGGACAAACAAAAGGGTAAAACTTAGGCTTATAAACTCCAATTTCCTTTACACGTTCGCTGTAAAAAACAGAGAAATCTATATTTTCATCATCAAAGTATCGTTCTGGATGTTCAACTATTTTTTGAATGATGTTAGGGTCTGTAATTCTTCTGTATTTTTTAATTTCTTTAAGTGCAGTTTTCTGTTTTTCATCAATTACAACTCTTGTAGTCCCGCCTTCGCTATCAGATACAGGATAAACATCACGAATAGAAGGGAATTTATCGAAAGAGTTGGTAAATCCAATAGCATTTTCAAAATCAATTGTAGGAATTATTTCAAGAGCACCATTATTAAATTCGACTTCAATTTTAATCTTATCAGGTTGATAACAATTTTCACTTTCTAGATAGCTGTCTAAGTAACTTGCAGCATTTTTTGAAAATGATTTTATGTCTGCAAAACGTTTTAGATTTTTTGGGAAAGTTCTTTCTTTTTCTGACAAAGAGTTGAATTCGTCGAGTGCTTCGCAAATTAAAAATTGATTTGACGAAAGTAAATATTCTCTGTTTTCAATTTCAATGATTGCACCATTTCGACTTACTTTAAATCGTGTACCATTTGGTATAAAATCATAAAAGCCGTATTTAAATTTAAAGTTACTTTGATTTAGTTGCCCATCTGACTCAATATAAATTTCATAAGGATAATGTTTCGGCAAACTAAGAATTTGTTTTTCTATCTCACTTAAATTTAAAATTTCATTTGCTTCAATATCGCATGTATCAATTGTGTATTCTGCAAAACCGTTGTCACATAACTCTTTCAAAATCGAAAGCTGTGAAAGATAGTCTGATTGGATTTCCTCCCAATTTGTTACGAGGATTTTATTTCCCGTTTGGTCAAGAATTGAAAAAAAAAATTTCTTACTGTATGAGTAATTAAACATTTATTCCTGCTTTATTTTTTAACCAATGTATTGCTACTTCTTCCCATCTCAAGTCTCCATCATTATGACCTAATCTCCCTTCATCATAAATTCTTTCGATGAAAGATCCCGTTCTGTATGCTATTAAATTCATAGCAGGGTTTTTTAAACTGCTCGTAGACTCAAAAAATGAGGACTCGATTGAAGGAGCAATGGGATTTGAAAGTTTGTAAGCGTAAAATGCGCCAGTATCGCTAAATTCAATAAAAAGATGATTCTTCATTACGAACATAAGGGCTGCGTTACTATCCCTTGTAGAATTTGTATTACCAAATCTTAGTGTAACATATTCATTAATTCTAGTGTCGGCCATGAGCATTTGTCTAATGTAGGTAGAACCAACGACACGAAACTGTATTATTTCTTTAGCGTATTTAAGCCAAAACCTTTTACGCCTTGAATCGTTAATGCACTTTTCAAAAAATACATTTATAAACTGTCTTGTAATCCACTCATTGAGAAATACTCTTGCTTTTCTTAAATCTTCTTTTTCGGTGTCTGTGGCTATTTCAAAGGCAGTCCAATTTGCTGCATTACCTGGATCGCCTATTAATTTAAATGCTATGCTTTTTACTTTCTCATGTAACAATGAAAACTCATTTGCATTGGTATTTGTTTGTATAATTAATTTGCTCACAAGCCGTTTGTTAGTTATTGAATTATTGTGTTGATTTAAAGCGTCTGTTAATTCTTCAATAAAGTTTTCAATATTAGCTTTCCTCTTATCATAATAAGCAACAATAGCCTTTGAGAAATAAGGATATGTAAACCAACTTTCAGGAAGTGATAAATGTTTTGTTGCATCTTTAATTGATTTATTTATCAATGCAAGTTCACTACCTAAAACCACATCTCCATTTCTACCATCAAAAAATTTGATATTATTTTGAAAAGATTTTAAGACTGTTCTAGCGCCTTCATATTGTTTGAGTTTATGGAATATAAATTTTCCAATTCTATCTAATGAAACAGTTTGTTTTGATTCCCAATTTTTCAAATAGCAATCAATTAAACCGATTAAATACGAGTCTCTCCAACTTCTATCTAATAATTGAAAAACAAATTCTATCTCAACAGTACTGTTAAAAATTTGTGGTTGGTTATGTTCTGAATAAGAAAGTGAGTAGGTAAGAGTTCTTAGTTCCCTTCTCTCAAAAGAATCAAGTGCTTGTTCGCCATTTTTGATTATTAATTTAAATTTTTTAAAAACTTGTGGAATAAGGGTTTCTCCCGTAAATTTAAAAGAAGTTTCCCCAACTTCTTCAGTAATTTTTTTCAACTTATCAATGCGTAATTCACACAAATGGATAATGCTTGATGGAAATGCAATTTTTGCTGCTTGCTGGAAAGCAACAGGCGAAAAATTGAATTTCAATATTCCAATAGCTGTTTCCATTTTAATTTTTTATACCGTTTAATTTGCTAAGTTGTTCTGTAAGTTCTATTAAAATATCTTCTTGTTTAGATGCAGCACCTGCAAGCGATCCTGCTGCTGTTGTAAGTGCATCGGAATATTTTCCTAAATACGTTTCCAAACTACCACCAACCGTATCTCTGTAATCATTTAAGCCTGTTTGAATTTGGCTGAATATGCTTTGTAAGCCTTTCTCTATTATTATAAATTTTTGAGCATAGTCTAATGAAACATCCTTGGCAATGAAAAGTGACTTTTGAATTTCTTGAATTGTCTCCGAATTGTTTTTCAAAAATTCGTTTGAATGCTGTGAAAATTTTAATTGCCCGTCTTTAAAAGAATTGGACGAATTATTTACATTTTCGGAAATCTGTCTGAATTGAAAAGTAGCAGAACTTAATTCATTTTGAACTTTACTAAATTTTGAAATGGTTTCAGTTACTTCGGCAGATAAGCCGTTCATTTTTTCAATACTTATATTGAAAGATTTTAACAATTCATCTGAAACCTGTAAGTTTTCTGACTGTTTATTCATTAAGGTTACTTGCCCTATTTGTAGGTCGCCAACTTTATTTTTTAGTATCTCACTCATTTCTTCAACTTGTTTTTTCATTTGGTCTGTTGATTGCTCCGATTGAAAAAGTGTTTGTCTCGAAATTTGCTGAACTATATCTTGCAAACCTCTAAAATTTTCATTTAAATTTTCAGTCATATTTTGAAGTTTAGCTGGGAAATCAGTAAGTGAGCCACCTGCTTGACTTAATAATGTTGTAAGGTGTTCAAGCTCTGATTTGGTTGAACCACTCATTGAAGTTTTAAATTCATCAATCATAGTTCCCATTGCTATTTGAAGTTCTTTTACAACATTTTGCGTCATTTCAGTTGTTGGATCCTTCATTTTATTTCCTAAATTTTCAATAGCAACTTTCACGGCTTGTAGTTCTGGAATAACGCCATTCTGAATTTGGTTACTCATTATCGTATCAAAACCTGCTTCTATTTTAGTTGAAAGATCAGTTGAAAATGATTGAAGTGCTCTTGATTGTTTTTTAGATTCTTCGTAAATATCCCTGAAAAAATTTGCTGGTTTTATTTTGTTATTATTTTCGTCTGTGTAAGTGAAGCTGTCTTGAAAATTATATTTTAAATCTGTGATGAGTTCAACCAATTTATTCAATTCAATTGTTTCATTGCTAACTTTCCCTTTTTTATCTTTCCATAGTTTAAATGCTGTAAACTTTGAAAATATTATCGAAAGGATAATTCCACCAATTGAAGCTAAAAAGGCTGTTTTTAAACCACCTAATAATGGCGGAATGCTTTCTTCAATTTTGTTTTCATTGAAAGACCATAAACCGTAAGCAATTCCGATGAAAGTACCTAATATTCCAATGGTTGGGAATATTTGCGGAATTGACTCAAAAATATATGGATTTATTCTTTCAGGGGTTTTCTTTGCCCTCCTAAGATAAATTACACTAAAAATAAACCATCCTAATAAAAGGATATAGGGAAGATATTCTGCAATATATTTCATTAATTAATTCATTTTTTTAATTGCTTGCTGTATAATTTCATCGCTTGTTGTAACTATTTTAAATTCTACTCTCCTCGATTTGTCATTATCAATTGGTTTCTTTGAGAATATAGTTAAGATGTCACTTGAATCAACAGCCCTTCCGAACGAAAGTCCATTGGCTGTAATCCAATATTGCAACATTTCTTTTTTCTCAATATCTAATGTGTTGAAACAGTTTTGCTTTCTAAGAAAAGCTAAAACATTTCTCGCCCTATTTTGCGATAATTCCATATTATCAATATAATCGTCTGCTGTTTTGTTAATTGGTTTTTTGTTCGTGTGCCCTTCAATTCTTATTTCTGCAATTTTTGTTTTGTATTTGTCTTGCATAACTACACTCAAATATTTGGGCAGAAAATCAGTTAAAATACTTTGAAAATATGATGAAATGTCGGAACTGCCTTCGCCAAATAATACTTGTGGATTTGTAAATTTTATTGAAAGATCTTTGTCAAGTTTTAAGTTCCAGCGTTTAAAGTCATTTCTAAAAGTGCTGTCAAGGTCTTGATACAAGCCAGTTTTTGTTTCTTCATATTCTTTAAATATTTTGTTTTGGTCATTTTGTTTTTTCTTAATTACAACCATATAAGATATAGCCATAAAAAGAAAAATAACCATTAGAACGGTCATTAAATCTGCAAGCGGTATCCAATGGCTATCTTTTTTTGACGACATAATAAGATGTAAGGTAATAAAATATTTTAAGCGTTTACCCTAAGGTCTTAATTTCTTAAGAACAGAAAAAAATGTCACAACTTTCAATCGTATTTACAGCCTTTTTGTTTTGTATAACTTAGTCAAATATTGTCATAGATCATGTGAGAAAACTTGTTTAAACAATGTGGTCAGTACATGAGGAATAATTTCTATCAAAGTATTACAAAACTAATATTATTTTTTTAATTTTTAGTTGCCCAACTGGTTTTTATTTTTTAAATAATCAAATTATTTACAATGGCTCATCGAAGTTTTGTTTTCAATTCATTGAATTAACAGCTCATTGATAAATCTGAGAACTACACCTACTTCTTACAAACGAAAAGCCAACCTTAATCCTAACTTTTTGGAGCTTTACTAATTTAGAAAAACTACTTAATATTGTAGAAATATTTGATAAAAATGGAAATTTTACACGGTAAAAAAATAGAGTTGACACAATTTCAAAATCGGTTGATTCGAATTGAAGATGTTGAATATTTTGAGGGTTCACTGATGACTTTGTTTCTAGATT
>JAYVDU010000657.1:0-2286 GCA_043749245.1 Bacteroidota bacterium
TGACCCCCGGGATAAAAAACAGCATCATAGTTATCTTGCTTTACATCACTCAATTTTAAGGAATACGCTACTTTATCAATTAATTCATTGTCTTTATAAAACCTTTCTGTAGAAGGAGTTTGTGCATCTGCTAATTCACTTTTAGGATCAACAGGTGGGGCTGACCTCCTTTTGGAGAAGCAATTGTTATTTCTGCCCCTGCATCTGCTAAAACATAATAAGGCGTTGCAAATTCTTCTATCCAAAATCCAGTTTTTTCACCAGTATTTCCTAAATCACTATGGGACGTTAATACAATTAATATTTTCATTTTATTTATTTTTTATGGTTATTATTAAATTTTTACAATCATTTTACCTTCATTTTTCCCTTCAAACAAATCAATAAACGCCTGAGGAATATTATCAAACCCTTCAACGATTGTTTCGCTAAAAGTGATGTTATTCTCTTTAAGCCAAATCGTTAATTGTTTTGTAGCTGCTGGGAATTTTTCAAAAAAATCGCTTACTATAAATCCACGCATGGTTGCACTTTTAGTTAAAATAATGGGTTGCAAGCGGGGACCAAGAGAATTTTTAGTTTCATTATAAAGTGATATAGCTCCGCAAACTGGTAATCTTGCGTGTTTATTTATATTTGCCAAAACGGCATCAGAAATCTCACCACCAACATTGTCAAAATATATATCAACACCTTTAGGGCTTGCATTTTTAATGGCTTCTGTTAAATTAGGAATTGTTTTATAATTAATAGCGTAATCAAATCTAAATTTTGATGTGAGTAGTGCCACTTTTTCATCAGAACCTGTAATGCCAATAACTTTGCATCCAAGCAATTTACCAACCTGACCTACAATTGTTCCTACAGCACCTGCGGCACCAGATATCACGAGTGTTTCATCTTCTTTTGGTAATCCAATTTCAGTTAAGCCTAAGTAAGCAGTAAGCCCAGTCATTCCTAGAACTCCTAAATACGCTGATAGTTTAACCTCATTTTCATCAACTTTGTGTAAGCCTTGTCCATTAGAAATTTGATATTCTTTCCAATCTAAATTGCCCGACAGAAAATCACCTGTTTTAAATTGTGACTGTTTACTCTCTACGACTTCTGCAATAATACCAGACTGTATTGGCTTATTTAATTCAAATGGTGGAACATAGGATTTGGAATCATTCATTCTGCCTCGTAGATATGGATCAACGGAAACATAGATTGTTTTTAACAAAATCTCCCCATTTTTTGTAGTAGGGATTTCTTCATTAATTATTTTAAAATCATCTAGTGTTGGCTTTCCAATGGGGCGTTTATTTAAGATAATTACTTTATTCATATTATTTACGTTTTAAGAGTTTTGAAATATTCAATTTGTTGTTCGTGATTTTTTGCTTCATCTAAGGTTTTAAATGTTCCTAGATTCCTTCGCTTGTTTGTTTTTGGATTTATTTTAATCGAATAAATTCTATATTCACCTGATTTTAATTTTCTAATCATTTTACAAATTTTAATCGCTATTGTTTGAGTTATACTTTTAATCCATTAAGCAATATTAAGGAAGGATTAGATATATAACCTTTCAAATGAATTTCTAGTTTATCAAGTAGTTTCTGAGCAACAATTAAATCGTAACTTTGCTTGGTTATTTTTTTAACTTCTTTTTTATAATAATATTCGCCAGTTATTAAGTTGTTTTTATTTTCTTCGGCTAAATAGATGAGAATTCTTGCGCCTTTATTCGGAGTCAAGCCAAAAACACGGAAAAATAAATTAGAAAATCAGTTAGCATCTCTTCCTAATTTTGTGCTTACTAAGCCCGGATGTTCGCAATACATAGCAACATTAATACTAGCTAATTTTTTCGCTAATAAGCGGCATAATAAAATTACTTCCAATTTAGACTGGCGGTAAGCATTAATTCCACTAAGATGTTCTTTGTTTTCAAAATTTGAAAAATCAATATCGCCTTGATGGAGTGCAGAAGCCGCAAAAATTGATTTTGCCTGATTTGATTTTGACAGAATATCTAATAACAGATAATTTATTAATAGTGGAGCTAAGACATCTACATGAAGTGTTTCTTCAATATTATTTTGAGATTCACGATAACTAAAATTCCAAACCCCAACATTATCAATAAGAACATCTATACAATTATTTTCAATCTTAACTTGATTGCAAGCCTTCACAATAGATTCAAATGAAAATAAGTCGGATAGTATAATTTTAATTTTTCCTTTTCCCTTTGGATAATTATTTCTGTAATATGCAATTAGTTCGTTTCCTCTTTCC
>JAYVDU010000658.1:0-7794 GCA_043749245.1 Bacteroidota bacterium
TGGATAGTAGTTTGAGCTTTTCTTAATAGTAACGCCATCTTTTACCACTACACGTAAAAAATCATATTCATCATCCCCTGTAAGGCTAGTGTTTTCGTAATATGATAATTTTATAGCTCCCATTAATGGTACTAATATACTTAATTTGCTTGGTACGATTGTTATTATTTACAAGGTATTTTCATCAATAAACAAAAAAAATGCACTCCTTTTTCAGAGTGCATTTCAATTAAATTAAATTTTCAGTTGAAAGAAAAAAATCAGTTCTTTTTGATAAACGGATGATACGCTTGTATGCTCTTTTTCAGGTCATCTACGTTGGTTTGCTGGTATACTTCGGTACTACTCACGTATTTATGCCCTGCTAAGTATTGCGCTTCTCTTAGGTTGTGTTTTTTAACCCATTCAGCAACTACACTTTTTCGTATTTGTTCGGTTGATGTTATTTGTGGCATATTGCGTTTAATGTTTCTCATTAATACAGCTTGCATATTACTAAAACGCTCACTTGCTCCCCAGCTTGTAAACAGTAAATGTGTTTCCTTATTTGTAAGTTCTAATATCAAGTGTCTCACCTTTTCAAGATAATCAGTAAACCGATCTACCTGTTCAGGTGTTAAGTCCAATGTTCTACCGTTGCTTCTTCTACGTGCAGGGATATTTATTTTTGATTCCTTTAAGTTTAGATGTACTTGCTCTAATCTTCCTAAGTCTTCTGTACCTAAGCCCTGATAAACCATTAAACTTAAAATAAGTTTGTTCCGCTTACCAAGAATACCATTGTCAGAATAACGCTGGTATAGTTCTTCTAATTCTTCAGTAGTTAATAAATCATGCGGTAATCGCCTTACTATGCCTTTAATATTGATGTTTGCCGTAACGTTGTCTTTTACTTTTTTTATTCGGATTAAATAATTAAAGTAATGCCTAATCATAGTGATGTACTTTTGCTGATACGTTTTGGTAATCCCATCGTTGGCTCTTTTTTTTATAAAAGCTAATACGTCATTATACGTGGTATCGGTTATGTTGATGTTCTCATCTTTTAACCAATCCATAAAATTTGTAATGCCTTTGTTATAACTCTCTATTGTTTTTACGGAGTAGTTTCTACTCTCTAGGTATTGATTGAAGTTCATGCGCTAAGTGTGTATAGATTTGTGTTGATTCGATTGTTTTATGTCCTAAAAATTTGGCGATGCTTTCTAATTTCATACCACCCATTAACAAGTGGGTCGCTATGCTATGGCGTAAGGTATGTAAGCCTACTTTTTTATTTTGTAATTCAGTATCGTCTGTTTGTTCTTTTAATGCTTTTAAACGCAACAATAAACTTTGCCCATTTGGTCGTTCTCCTCGTTGTGATACAAACAAGCTGGGTTCTTTTTTGTTATCAGTTAATAAACTAATACGTGTATCATTTACATAATCTCTTAGATGGTGTAATATGCTACTATTGATAGGAACATACCGTTCTGTATAATTTTTACCAGCTCTTACATACAATAAACCCCTATCAAACAATACATCATTTACATCTAGTTTTACGCCTTCATTTTTGCGTAAGCCGCAACCGTAGTATATATCCAGCATAATGGTATCTCTTAATCCATACACATTATTTGGAACGGATTTATAAAGCAATTCAATTTCTTTTTGTTGTAATACTACTTGCACAGGCGTTGTGTTTTTAAAGCCTATAATGTCGGTTGTAAAACTCTGTCCATGTGCATCACGTAAATAAGAACTAAAGAGTTTAATAGTTTGTAAATGCTTATTTAAAAAGCCATTGGTAAGTAGTTGATTAGTGCGTGCGTTTTTACGTTCTTTTAAATATTCAAAGTAGTCGTAAATATTTTCATTATCTAAATCACTAATGTTTTGTATGTTCTTACTTTCTAAAAAGTAAAACACTTCTCTCATAACAAATGGATGCCCTAATACACTCGTTTCTGCATAACCCAGTATAGATAACCATTCTTTGAAGCCCTCTGCTAGTTTTATATAGCCTACATTGTTTACAACGGATTGTTTCATTTTTTTCATTTGATTTTATAATTGACTACGAAGCCAATCTTTATTTTTTATATAACAGCTTGTTTGACTTTTGCGAACTACCTTTGACTTTTATTGATAGGACTTTGTTTACGTGGTTATTTGTATGGTGCGAACCACTAATGAACTACCGAACTACTTATTTAATTTTCTTCTATATTTTCCTCATCAGTATTGGCACTCGGTTTATTTTCCTTACAACCATTTTTTTTAATATTTTCTAGTAATTCGTCAAGAGCATTGTTAATGCCGCTTTTAAGGGTTTCGTATTCTTCGTAAGAAGCTATTTCATACACGTAACCTCTTGACTTATTACCGCCTGTTTGTTTGATGTAGCCATTGTTATAGAGTTCCAGTAAATACTTTTTTAAACTAGAGGCGTGTAAACGTAACTCGCCTCTAATATCCTTTGCTTTAAAAGTGATTTCTTTTTTGTCTTTAAGGTGCTTTTTAAGCCTTTCTAAGAATGTTCTACAAGCGGTGGTTAGTTCATCTGCCTTACGGATTAAAATGTGTTTTAAGAGCTTGTTTGTCCAAGCAATGTCATCAAAAGTGGTTTCTATGTATGGTTCATTATCTAGGGGATTGATTTTAATGTCTCGCTGGTATTGATTGTAGAGTGTTACTACTTCAATGAAGCGTAAATACAGCCTGTGGCTTCTGCGTGGTTTTAATACGTTCTTTGGTATCTTTAAACAGGGTGCATACGGATTTACAACTCGTATGGATTTTATCATACGTTGGGCATTGCGTAACAATTTTCTAAACTCATCTTCTTCTTTGTAATTTATCAATCCAGCGGACACCGCTCGTTGATATTCCATAATACGTTCATCTTGTGCTGCGCTAGTATCAAGATAAAGCAAGATGCAACGGTTGGCATTATCTTCATAGGTGCTTTCTTTGGTGGTACAACCAGCAATACACACAGGGCCTTCAACAATAAATGTGTAAGTTTTAATATTGCCTTTGCTATCTTTTAAACTAACTGTTTTGGTTATTTTTTGTTTGGAGCTGAGTTCTCGTAGGGCATATAAGCCATCTTGCACGCCGTCATAATCTTCTATGAGTAACAACTTGTTTTTTAAGTCATCATTTTTAAAATAGTAGAGGGCGTTTCCGCTGAGCGTGGTTATCTCTAACTTATTTTCATCGGGTACAAGTTTCGCAACACCTTCTTGTAAATACGTTTTGCCTGTGCCACTTGCTCCAAAACTAATGATGTGCAAAGGGTCGCTGGTGATGCGACTTAAAAAAACTAAGAACATGGTAAAGCGATTCATGTGTTCACCAACGATGCCTGTTTTACCTATATCACTCATGGTGTTGAGCATGAGTTCGGGATGTTTTAAGTAAGCGAGTGCGGTATCGGTTTCTAATGTGGTGAGTGGCTGGCTGATTAATTTTGTTGGCTGTAATGAACCGATGCGTTCTAAGCGATAATTTTCTAAGGCTTCAATCAATTCATTAAAACTAATATCGGTTATGGTTAATGGTATTTCTAATTGTTCCGATACGTTTTGTTTTAAGCGTAGTAAATGTTCGGTGTTGTATAAATCAAGGTTATGCCTTAGTGGTGTGTAGTGATTGTGTTTAGCTTTTATTTTCAACGTTACTTTTAATCTATCTAATCCGCTTAATTTTATTCCGCCAAGCATCAGGATATGTAGCTTTTCATTCTGCCACACAAGAGCTTCAGGGTTATCGGTTGTAAAAGTGGTGGGTTCTTTTTTTGGAGCTGGTGGCTCTTCTTTTTTTGTACTTGTTTTTTTTGGCGCTATATCTTCTTTAGTTTCTGTTATGGTTGGCGTTGCTGTTATTTGTTGCGTAGGGTTGGTTTCTGCAACTACTCGTGTATTAATTTGTTCGGCTATCACATCTATTCCATACTTACAATAAATGCTATTTACATCTTCGCCATCTAAGGTTTGCACATTGCTAAATATAACATTCGGCAATAGTTCTTGTAAATTTTGGATGTATTTTTCTACTGCTTTTTTTCCTGCATCATCTCCATCAAAATAAAAAATCACTTCTTCTAATTCCGTTAATTCTTTGATGGCTTGTAGGTGTTCATCTGTTAAACGGTTTGTGCCGTAGGCTGCAAGGATGCTAAACTGTGAGGTGATTTCAGTTAATTGTTGTAAGGTGGCTGCATCAATAATACTTTCAGTAATGATTAATGTTTTTGTATTATATGTTGGATAGCATGGAAACAAGCCCTCACTATCTCTTAAATAATAGTGCTTGTTGTTTTTCATATCGTTTACGCTTCGTGCGTAAAAGCTAATGATACTGCCTTGTTTGTTGCGAAGTGGGAACACCACCGCTACATTACCCCATTTATTATAACCTCTACCTCCTGTGTTTGTTACATCGCTTGGTATGAGTAAACCATATTTCACAGAGCCTTCTACTAAGTTTGTACTTGTTCTGTGATATTGACCGCTATTATAGCCTACCATGATTCCTGAGGCTTGCAGCTTGGCTCTATCTAAACAACGTGTGGTTAAATAATTTCTGCCCAAGCTAGTAGTCATCATTCCATTTTTGAAGTACGTAAATATTTTTTCTAAGAAGATGATTTTGTCTTGCTTATCAATAACAGGGCTGTTTACTTGGTGTTGCACTTGTGGCAAGGCTTCAGGATGCAGTTGTGCAATGATGGATTTACATTTCATAATAGCTTGGTACTTGTTGCTATTATCTTTTTTCATAACAAAGTCTATCACATCGCCACTCCCTGCATTGCAGTTACTACTAAAACAATTCCATGTATTTGTTTTTAAGTATACTTGAAAACTAGGAGTTGTGTCTTCGTGAAAAGGACAACATAATTTGCCTTGCTTATCAGGGAGCAATCCATACTGCATCACTACTTCGATTATCGTGAGGCGAGATTTTATTTCTTCGATGGTCATAATTTGTACATTCTTTTATAGTATCTTTGTGCATTCGATTATTAAAATAAAAGTTCACGAAAGTATATAATATAATCCATAGAAATACTATTTATATGATTTTTAAATACTTTTTCGTTAATTTAAGAACTGGATTACTTTTTAATTTAATGGATAACGAAGCAAAGTTGTTGAAGGGAATAGGTAAAAACCTGCTGAAATTGCGGGAGGAGAAACGTATGTCCCAAAAAGAACTTGCGGAATCTATGGACATCGCACAAACACAATACGGTAAGGTTGAGCGTGGAGAAGTTATACCAAGCTTACCTACTTTGCTTAAAGCAGCCAAAGCTCTTGGGGTTAGTATTGATAAAATTGTTTACGGAGATACTATTAAATCTAATCCTGAAAATAGCCCTTTTACTAATTCTATTTTCTTTGACCGACTAAAGGTATTAGATTCCTTAAAAGGAGAAGATAAAACAATTGCTATCCAAGTAATTGATTTAGTTGTAGCGAAAGAAAAAATGAGAAGTATCGTTAAGGATATTCATACTTTACATAAATAAAAATGCCATAAAAGACATTACTATTTCTTTTATGGCTTAAAAAAACCGTAGCTAATTAACTACGGTTTTTTTGTTTTATGTACGCGTATTACAAATGCGGTGAGATATTTCACCAGTAGAATACCAAGATTTAGAAGATAGCTATTTACAATTTATAACAGCATCTATTGGCATTTCAAATTTACTATCCTGTAATTTTTGAGATTCAACTTTTACAGCCTCAGATACCATCTTAAATTGTTTATTTTCTAGTATAGTCTTTAGAGGTATAGCTTTAGATATTGTTAAATAACTATACCAATGACTATAATTATGATTTTTAAATGATTCTGGATTAATTTTTAATTTTTCTGAAAAATAATATATATAATTTGTATTATTTGAAGTTTTTATCGTTAACATTTTACATTTATAGCCTAAAATAACCTCTTTGGTTTCCTCTATCTTTGATTCAATAATGTTATTTTTTTCAAGAGAAGCATCAATACAAAAGACAGTATCTGAACTTCCTGTTTTTGTATAAATTCGATTTGTGGAATTTTTATATAATTGTACTGGGGTTAATAACCCATTCGTAATTGATAAATATTTTCCGTCTTTAATATAATACTCCTGCTCGGAACCAATTAGCTTTGTAAATTTTTCAGTTGTTACATTTGGTAGTTTACTCACAAATATATTTTTATACAAAATTTTTCCTTCAAAATTTTGACTTCTAACAATTAATGTAGTTAATACAGTCAGAATAACCAATGTTTTTTTCATTTTAAAATTGCTTTAGTTGGATTTGACTTTAAATATAACACTCTTGCCCGTTTGTTAATCAATTTTTGTAATACAAAATCATTATTTTCTTGTATTTTACTAATTACATTATTGTTTTCATCTTTAAAGTTAAATTCAAAAAAACCATCTTTTAGATTAGTAGATAAAAGCGTTGCAGACGTTGTATCCTTTAACTCTGTGTCAGTAAAGATGATTTCATCAGATTTAATTATGTTATTTGATGTTTCATTACATTGATAGTTTAAAATGTAGTGATCTCCTATTGCAGCCCCAAAAGGGGCTACTGACCTACCTTTATACAAAATACCGTTTATTGAATATTTATATAAAACATAAGTTCCTCTATTCTCACGTACATCTGTTATTTCGCAAATTGTTTCGCATTTATTTTTATGAATTTTATTTTTTTTATTTATATCAATTAAAATAGAGCCTAAATAAAAAACAAACATCACAATAAATCCAATAACGAGGGCATATATTACCTTTTTCAAATCACTCTTTGTAATTTTACCGTTTTTGTATTTCTTAAGGTCTCCATTAAGAAAATCGTTAAATATTGGCATCTTAAATTTAGAATTTTGAACGAAGAGTACCTACCTTGCCTTCCTCTTTTTTACCGCCTGATTGTTTTGAACTACCACTAGAGTTACTGCCATTTGTTTTTGGCTTCGCTAGGTTTTTGGATTGGTCAACAATAATATAAATTGGAGTTTGAACTCCTGTTTTAACAATGGCTTTGTTTGCTGTTTTATTAATGTATGTTTTTTGATTATATTTTACAGCTTGCTTATAATTCGATTTCTGTCCTGATGTTGCAGATATTTTATTCATTTTTTTCTCGCTCTGAGTTAATACTTTTTTAGACGATTCAATAGACGCATCAGTAGACTTTGAAATTTTAGTTTTTCCAACAATATAATTTGCTGCTTTATTACCTGCATAATCAATTAAAATATCTGCTCCTGACTTCCCATTACCTCCTTTTGAGTTATAGCCATAAGTGCTAAACCCTTCTTTTTTACTATAATCAACTGAAGATTTAGCAATATCTATCGCTTCTGAGGTTATTCCTCTTATTAAAAGCCCCGCTCCTGAACCATCAATAGCACCTTGAGTCGCTGATAATCCTACATCTGCCCAATCAACCTCATCCAAACCTTTTCCTGCTAACAACTGGCTACCCAATTCATTACCACCTTCTATTAATGCGCCAACAAGAGCAGTAATACACCAAGGGCAATCTCCATCTGGGTCATTTAACAAGATGGGATTATTATCCATCGAAACATACGGGGATTGCCAAGGCATTTCGTCAGATTCTGGGTCAGTCGTCCACCATCTACCTAGTCTAGTATCAAGTTCTCTAAAATGTGTTGTAATCATATTGCCATTACCTGCAATCTCATCATCTTTTTCAGAACCTTGGTACCCATATCTACTAGCATTACTGTTGAAATTTCTACCCGGCATAGGAGCTCCAA
>JAYVDU010000659.1:0-21444 GCA_043749245.1 Bacteroidota bacterium
CTCACGTATAGTATTGTTTGAGATTGCTTCGTACCTCGCAATGACGAACCATATATTTGCCATTAAAATTTAAAACAACAAAAAACCCCCAAGCAAAGCTTGAGGGTTCAGTGTTAATTAGTTTCCTAATTATTTTCCTTTGTTAACGTTAGTTGCTAACTCAGTACCAGCTTTAAATTTAACTACTTTTTTAGCAGCAATTTTAATTTCTTTACCAGTTTGAGGGTTACGACCTGTACGAGCAGCACGTTTAGCTACTGAAAAAGAACCGAATCCTACTAAAGAAATACGATCTCCTTTTTTTAATGCTTTAGCTACTGCTTCGATAGTAGCATCTAATGCACGACCTGCATCAGCTTTAGTTGTTTTTGTTGTGTTAGCAATTGCTTCGATTAATTCTGCTTTGTTCATGTTGTTTGTTTTTAAGGGTTAAATTTTTAAATTAATTATGTAACAAATGTATACGAGAATCCTTATTTGTCAAGTGTTTTATATAAAAAAGTGCTCGTTTTGTTTATAAATTGGCGTTTTGTTAATAAGTGTAGTCTGTAACTCTATCATATAAGGCGTTTTCAACCAGCTATTAACCGTTTTGTATCATTGATAGGCATTATGAGGCTGAGGTTTATTTATACATATATATATGTACCAATAAGGACAATTAGATAAATTTTAAATCCGAATCCATTTTAAAGCCACGTAAAAATTCATCAATGTGCATGCGTTTTTTTCCGGCCATTTGTAATTCGTTGATGCTTACGAAACCATTGCTGCAAGCTACTTTCAAGCTAGTCTTCGAATCACTAACAACAGTGCCATAAGGTAATTGATGTGAATTTATTTCTACCTCTGCTTTATATAGTTTGATACCAATGGTTTGATTTTTTTTATCAATGTATTCTGTAAAGGCGGCAGGGTAGGGTGATAGGCCACGAATAAAATTATTGATTTTTTCTGCTGGTTGATCCCAATTTATCTTGCACGTTTCTTTAAATAATTTTGGTGCATGAATAATCTCTGTATCGTTTTGTGGCTTTAGCTCGTAGTTACCACCATCAATGGCTTTCACAGTTTTTAAAATTAAATCAGCACCAATATGCATTAAACTATCATGAAGCTCGCCAGCCGTCGTTGTAGGCGTAATAGGTGTTTTAGCTTGAAACAACATATTACCGGTATCAATTTCATGTTTTAATTTAAAAGTAGTAACGCCACTTTCTGTTTCTCCATTAATAATAGCCCAATTGATAGGCGCTGCACCACGGTATTTTGGTAATAAAGAACCATGAAGGTTGTAAGTGCCTAGCGGCGGCATGTTCCACACAACTTCTGGTAACATTCTAAAGGCAACGACTAATTGTAAATCGGCATTTAGTTTTTTTAATTCAGCAATAAAGTGTTCGTCTTTTAATTTTTCGGGTTGCAAAACGGTTAAGCCTTTTTCAACTGCATATTTTTTCACAGCCGATTGTTGCAGCTGTTGTCCGCGTCCAGCGGGTTTATCAGGCACTGTCACTACAGCAACAACATCATAATGGTTTTGTATTAATATATCTAAACTTGCAACTGCAAATTCGGGAGTACCCATAAAAATAATCCGCATACGTCTTTTTAATTTGTTGGTAAAGTTAAAATCTTAAATTTGTTATTTACTATTCGTCAATAAAATATATTACTTTAACTTTAAAAAATCAAAATTATAACTATGCAAAAAACAATCGTTCTAAAATATATTACAAAATATTTTGGTCTGTTTTTGATGATTATTTTTTTCATGATTGGTTTAATCGTTAATACAGATTACGGAATAAGTTTTGACGAAGAATTCCAGCATATTATGGGAATTGTTAGTTATGATTATATTTTTTCTGGTAATAACGACCTTCTTACTTTTAATTGTAGAGCTTACGGTGTAGCAGTAGAACTACCATTAGTTATGATCGAAAAAGTATTGAATCTGACCGATAGTCGAGACATTTATTTATCAAGACATTTAATAACACACTTGTTTTTTGTATTGAGTGCATATTTTTGCTTTTTATTAGTTGATTTTTTGTATAAGAATAAATTAGTAGCAACTATTGGCTTTTTACTAATAATGCTTTGCCCGCAATTATATGCTCATTCTTTTTTTAATTCAAAAGATGTGCCGTCAGCAGCCTTGTTTTTAATATGTTTTTACTTAACTGCTATAGCCTTTAGTAAACAAAAAAATAGATATTTTATATTGTTAGGAATTGGAGTTGGAGTATTGGTTAATATCAGGATAATGGGCGTATTATTATTTTGTTGCATCTTGTTTTTTTTAGTAATTGATTTTATCGCATCTAAAGAAAACAGGTATCAGCAAATTAAACATATTATCGTTTTTATTTTAGCATCGTTTTTGTTTTGGCTTTATATACAACTTGGCCTTTTTTATGGACTAGCCCTATCGAAAATTTTAAATATGCGTTTATTAATATGTCTAAATTCCCTTGGGATAGTGTTGTTTTGTTTAATGGCAGTTTTATAAAGGCAACACAAATAGATTGGACTTATATTCCAATATGGTTTATTATTACTGTTCCTGTTTTGTACCTTATAATAAGTTTTGGAAGTACCATTTTACTTTCTATTAATTTTTTAAAGAAACCTTTTGTCTTTTTATTAAATACAAAAGAAAGAAATAATTTAATTTATATTATCTGTTTTTTTGCCCCAGTATTAGCAGTTATAATATTAAAATCGGTTTTATATGATGGCTGGCGACATTTATTTTTTATTTATCCTTCATTTGTTTTAATAGCGGTTTATGGAATTAATAAGTTGCTAAAGACTAAAATAAAAAAAATAGTAATTACAGTTGTTTTTATTTATTTTGGATATATCTCTTACTTTATGATTTCAAATCATCCATTTCAACACCTCTATTTCAACGAATTAACAAATACCACAACTCCCGAATATCTCCGTGAAAATTTTGAGCTCGATTATTGGGGCACATCTTATAAACAATCATTAGAACATATTTTAAAAGAAGACAAATCTTTATCAATTAACATAAAAGCAACGATTCCTTGCGCATATTATAATTCGTATATTTTGCCGAAAAAAGATAGAGAAAGACTTCATTTTACGGATAGTATCCCTGATTATTTTATAACAAATTATAGATGGCATCCCAAAGATTATGATGAATATAGAGGCAAAAAATGGTTTGCAATAAAAGTTACAAATAATACAATTAACGAAGTGTATAAACTAAAATAATTTAAATTGTATAAAAACTTTTCAAAATATATTTTTATATTATTAGGACCATTAGCAGCAATCTGTATTTGGTTATTTACAAATTTGGATCCTGCCAATCCTAATGTGTCTTTAATGGCAGGTATTGCTATATGGATGAGTATCTGGTGGTTTACCGAAGCCGTTCATTTAGCAGTAACTGCGCTGGTTCCTTTTTTAATGCTCCCTTTATTAGGTATAGCAGACACTAAATCGGTAGCGCAACAATACACGGATAGTATTATCTTTTTATTTATTGGAGGCTTTATGTTGGCATTTGCCATTGAAAAGTGGCATCTCCACAAGCGCATTGCTATTAAGATCTTATCTATTGTTGGCACAAAGCCGCATCACATCCTATTGGGTGTGATGATTTCTACTTATTTGATTAGTAATTGGATATCTAATACCGCCACTACCATGATGTTGTTTGGCGCGGTTATGGCGCTTATCAGCGAAACGGATGAGTTTATTCATGGAGAAAAAAGTAAAAACAGATTTGCCGCAGCGATATTATTAGGACTGGCTTTTGCTGCTACTATTGGCGGAATGGCTACTCCTGTTGGCACGCCACCTAATATGTATTTTTTTAAAGCCTACAAAGAAGCGTTTCCGTTAGTAAACGATTTGAATTTCTTTAAATGGGCGTCCATCGGATTCCCTTTATCGGCGCTGTTTTTAATCTGTACCTTTTTTGTGTTACGTTTATATTATCTCCGAAAAAAAGTGACCATAACTAATTTAAGTAAAAATCATTTTAAAAATAATTATACACTTTTAGGTAAATTTTCTTACGAAGAAAAATGGATCAGCGTATTATTTTTTACCTGTATGATTCTTTGGTTCACGCGTTCTGATATTCCCTTCGAAACCTTCACCTTCAGAGGATGGAATCATTTATTTGCAAATCCTAAATTAGTGGATGATGCATCAGTGGCAATTGCAGCGGCTTTATTATTGTTTTTGATTCCCAGTAAACAACATAAAGGCGAAGCCTTATTAGAGTGGGAAGACGCCAAGAAAATACGTTACGATATTATTTTAATGTTTGGTAGTGGTTTTGCTTTGGCTTATGGTTTTGATGTTTCGGGCTTAAGCGATTGGTTAGCCCATTGTTTAGTAGCTTTAAAAGGTGTGCCCATTATCTTTATTATTTTTGGTATTTGTATTATTGTAACCATTATCAGTGAGTTTGCGTCCAATATTGCCAGCATACAATTGGCAATCCCCGTTATGATTGCTTTACAAAAAGATTTGGATTTACCACCCTTGTTATTGATGATTCCGGCAACGTTTGCGGCTTCATTGGGCTTTATGCTACCTGTTGCTACTGCAGCTAATACCATCGTATTTGGAACAAAACGTATTGATATGAAAGATATGTTTAAGGTAGGCTTAGTGCTTGATGCCATTGGCATTTTATTAATTACAATTTTCTGTTATTTGTATTTGGGTTAGAGGATGTATTTTAATTTTTTTAATATTAATTTTTTTAGATTCTAAGTATATTTACGAATGCAATTTCCTATTAATGGCTATCTATTTAACAAAGAAATTTCCACCCATTTTGTGTTAGAAATAGCCAGTATGTTTATTGGAGTTAGATACTATATGTTTCTTCGGAAACGATCACAAGATACTATTAGCGATATTAACCGTTTGAAAATATTTGTAGCTGTTTGTTTTGGAGCTCTTATTGGCTCTAGACTTGTAGGAGTTTTGGAAAACCCTATTGAATTTTTTGGTTATCCAAATAAATTCTATTACATATTTAGTAATAAAACAATTGTTGGAGGTTTTTTATTTGCCTTATTTTCAGTTGAATTATTGAAAATTAAATTAAACATTAAAACATCAAGTGGTGATATTATGACGTATCCCATATTACTTGCCTTAATAATTGGAAGAATAGGTTGTTTTTGCGAAGGATTAAGGGACGGTACTATAGGAAAGGAAACGACTTTATTTACAGGGTTTAATTTTGGTGATGGTATATATCGTCATCCATTACCGTTATATGAAATATTTTTTTTAGTAAGTTTATGGTGTATTATTTTTATCTTTGATAAAAAACTGGTGTTAGCAAATGGCTCTAAATTCAAATTATTTTTAATTTTTTATTTTACTTACCGTTTTTTTATTGAATTTCTAAAAAATAATGAGTTTACTATTTTTAATTTGAGTACAATTCAAATAACCTGTTTTATAGGCTTAATTTATTACTTGCCAACACTTATTCGTCCAAAAAGATTATTTTTACTATATGCCTGAAAGAAGCTGGATTTATTACGATTATACTATTAGTTTGTGCTCGACTTGTTTGCGCCGAATAAGCGCAAAAATTGTGTTTGAAAACGACAATGTTTATATGATAAAAAATTGTCCAGAACATGGCAATGAAAAAGTATTAATAGCAACAGATATTGCTTATTATAAACGCATTCGTAATTATAATAAAAGAAGTGAAATCCCTTTAAAATTTAATACATCTACGTTATATGGTTGCCCTTATGATTGTGGATTATGTCCCGATCATGAGCAACACTCTTGTTTAACATTAATAGAAATTACAGATAGATGTAATTTAACATGTCCTACTTGTTATGCAGAATCATCGCCAATTTTCGGGAATCACCGCTCATTAGACGAAGTAAGAGCAATGTTAGATTTAATAGTTGCCAATGAAGGAGAGCCAGATGTGGTTCAGTTAAGTGGTGGCGAACCTACGATTCACCCTCAGTTTTTTGAAATTTTAGATGAAGCTAAAAAACGTCCTATAAAGCATTTGATGCTAAATACGAATGGTATTAGAATTGCAAAAGAAGAGGAATTTGTAAAACGTTTAGCAACGTATATGCCTGATTTTGAAATTTATTTACAGTGGGATAGTTTTGAAAATAGTGCTTTAAATAAATTAAGAGGTGCTGATTTACTAGATCTTCATTATAAGGCGATGGAGCATTTGAACAAATATAATTTGTCCACTACATTAGTTGTGACGTTACAGCGAGGCGTTAACAATCATGAAATTGGGAAAATAATTGAATATGCCCTGAAACAGCCCTGTATCAGAGGAGTAACTTTTCAGCCAGTGCAAGTTGCTGGAAGAAATGAAAAATTTGATCCTTCAAAAGAACGTTACACATTAACAGAAGTTAGAAGAGATATTTTAAATCAAACGTCAATATTTAATGAAGATGATTTAATTCCAGTGCCTTGTAATCCGGATGCTTTAGTTATGGGATATGCGATAAAAATGGAAGAAGAAATAATTCCATTAACACGTTATATAAATCCTGCTGATTTATTAGACAACTCTAAAAATACAATTGTTTATGAGCAAGATGAGCGTTTACATCAACATGTTTTAAAAATGTTTAGTACCGCCAACTCTGTAGAATCTGTAACGGCTGATTTAAATCAATTAATGTGTTGTTTGCCTTTTGTGAAAGCACCAAATTTATCGTATAATAATCTATTTCGAATTATAATTATGAATTTTATAGATGCTTATAATTTTGACGTTAGGGCTATCAAAAAATCCTGTGTTCATATCGTTCATAAAGATAAAATTATTCCCTTTGAAACTATGAATTTGTTTTATAGAAATGATAAAGAAAAACAGCTAGAAACATTAAGAAAACTTCAAATTATTTAAAAAATTATCTATGGAACAAGAAGATAAAATGAATGCAAAAAAAGTAAGATTAACAAATATTGTAGTTATTGTAATAATGGCAATATTAGGCTTTATGGGTGATTTTGCCTTAATTTCCTTTTTTTTAGGCATACTAGCTGGATTTGTTAATTTCATCATGATGATTGTTTATATTGTCAATCGCCAAACATATTCTTATGTCACTTGTATAATAAGTATATTATTACTACCTATTATTGGATTTGGTTGTTGTGCTATGGGGGTTGATGGGATGAAGATTTAATATAATAGATTGTTTGTTTATTTTCAAAATTGTTCAAAATATCTATGTATTGTCATTAAGTTTTTTTTAAAATTTATATGAACTGTTGTAAATTTGTGAAATCAAGCCGTAATCAATAAACATAAATATATATCATGGAAGTAACAGGACAATTAAAGCTAAAGGGCGACATTCAAAAAGTAAGTGAGAAATTTCAAAAAAGAGATTTCGTATTATCAACTGATTTAAGCACGCCATATCCTCAACACGTTAGTTTTCAAATAACTCAGGATAAATGTTCTTTAATCGATCAATTTAATGAAGGTGATGAATTAAAAGTTCAATTTAATTTACGTGGTCGTGAGTGGAGCGGGCCTCAAGGCATTAAATTCTTCAATACGTTAGAGGCTTGGAAAATTGAAAAAGCAAGTGGTTCTCAATCATCTGCTCCAGCTCAAAATAACAATTCTAGCATGAGCGAAAACACATCAGCTCCTGTATTTAACAGCAGTATTTCTGATGCCGACGATTTACCGTTTTAAGTAAAAAACCAAATAAATTAAAGGACTAAAGGGATTCAAGGGGCAGTTTGTTCCAAATCTTTTTAGTCTTTTTTCTTTTATTAAATTATGAAAAAACCTTCAGTCCTTTTAATCTACACCGGCGGTACCATTGGCATGATGCAAGATCCTCGTTCCGGCGAATTGAAACCCTTCAATTTTAAAGCACTTAGTAAGCAAATTCCCGAATTAGAAAAATTTGATATTAACTTATCGTCTATATCCTTTGCTAAACCTATCGATTCGAGTAATATGCATCCGCGGGTGTGGGTAGAACTAGCAACTATTATAAAGGATAATTATAATTTGTATGATGGTTTTGTGATCTTACATGGCTCTGATACCATGGCTTATACGGCCAGCGCGTTGAGTTTTATGTTGGAGAATTTAGCAAAACCAGTAGTCTTAACAGGCTCGCAGTTGCCAATTGGAATTATCAGAACGGATGGTAAAGAAAATTTAATTACGGCGATTGAAATTGCGGCATCTCAAATTAAACATAAACCTATTGTAACGGAAGTATGTGTATACTTTGAATATAAATTATACCGTGGTAATAGAACGTATAAATATAATTCGGCACATTTTGATGCTTTTAAATCACCTAATTACCCTGCATTAGCAGAGGCTGGCGTAGATATTAAATACAATACCGTAGCATTATTAAAGTCTTCAAAAAAACAATTAATTGTACATACGCAATTAGATAATGATATTGCGGTACTTAAATTATTTCCGGGATTAAGTAAAAAAATTACGTTGGCAATCTTAAACACAGAAGGTATTAAAGCAGTTATCATCGAAACCTTTGGTGCCGGTAATGCAAGTACGGAAGAGTGGTTTACAACAGCATTAAAACAAGCGATTGATAAAGGCATTATTATTTATAATGTGACGCAGTGTGCCGAAGGAAAGGTGATACAAGGCATGTACGAAACAAGCAGTCTCTTGAAAAAGATTGGTGTAGTAAGTGGCTTTGATATTACTTTTGAAAGTGCCATTGCTAAATTGATGTTTGTATTAGGGAAAAAATTATCGGTAGCAAAATCGAAAGTATTATTAGAGACAGATTTAAGAGGAGAAATAACTATTTAGTGTCAGCAATAAAGTTACAATTTCGTCGTTACGCTTGCCTTAAAAATGATTATTTGCGATACTTCGACTGCGCTCAGTACAAGCAAGCAAACTCCCATTATTTAAGCCTTCGCAAGCCTCGAACTTGTAACTTTCTTATCCGACACTTCGTTTTCATATAAATACTATTTAAGAATTATAACAAATGAAAAATACAATCAATATAGACGGCATTAAATTATATGCATTTCATGGATGCCTTGAAGAAGAGGGAAGAGTAGGGGGAGAGTATATTGTTAATGTATCCATGGAAGTTGATTTTAATGAAGCTGCCGCTACGGATGATTTGAATTTAACGATTGACTATTGTACGGTTTTTAATATTTGTAAAACTGAAATGGCGACACGTTCTAAATTAATTGAGCATGTGCTTAAACGTATTTACGATAACATTAAGAAAACATTTCCTCAATTAATTCATACGAAAGTAACGGTTATTAAATTATTGCCACCTATGAATGGCCCTGTTGATAGGGTTTCTGTGGTGTTTGAAGATTAATCACTTTGTGATTTATTTGAAGCTAAGATATTGTCATTATTATATTAAATAGCATTCGTAAAATAAATGAAAAAAATATTATTTTTAATACAAGCGATAATAATTGTTAATAGTTATTTTGGACAAACTGCATTATCTCAATATATTTTTCAAGGTCATCAAAAAGATAGTATTAAAAACTATCGTGGCGCAATTGCTGATTTTACTAGAGCTATAGATTTAGCACCCGATGATGCAGGACTTTATTTTAAAAGAGCTATGGCTAAATACAGTCTTGAAGATTTTGCAGGCTCAATACTTGATTTTAATAAAGCAATCGAATTAAAACCTAACGATGAGTATTATAATGAGAGGGGGCGATCAAAACATCAATTAAATGATTTTAATGGAGCAATAACCGATTTTACCAAGGCAATAGAATTAGACTATAAAAGCAAGAACTACTATTATAACAGAGGGCTTTCAAAACAAGAGTTAAAAGACTATAATAGTGCCATTATTGATTATACAAAAGCTATTGAATTAGATCCGAATGAAGGCGATTATTTTGATGATAGGGGTGACTCAAAATATGAATTAAAAGATTATAAAGGAGCTATTGATGATTTAAACGAAGCAATTAAACTAAATCCGAATAATGGAGATTATTATAATCATAGAGGTATTGCTAAAAACGAATTAAAAGACCATAAGGGCGCCGTAGAAGAGTACAAAAAAGCAATTAAGTTGAATCCTAAAGAAGATGATTATTACAACAACAGAGGTGTTTCAAAATATGATTTAAAAGATTATAAGTCTGCTATATCGGATTACACTAAGGCTATTGAATTGGATCCAAATGAAAGCATTACATATTACAATAGAGGAAATGCAAAATATGAATTAAAAGATTATTATGGCGCTATTAAAGATCATACGAAGGCTATTGAATTAGATTCTACAGATGCTGATTATTTTTACGAAAGAGGTAATGCAAAAGATGAATTAGAAAATTACAAAGGAGCAATTGATGATTATACACAAGCTATTCAGCTGAATGCAAATGATGCGCAGTATTTTAATAACAGAGGTCTCTCAAAATATAATTTAAATGACTTTGCAAATTCAATTTTAGATTACACGAAAGCCATTGATTTACATTCAACAGATGAAAATTTTTATTACAATAGAGGGCTAGCAAAACAAGAGTTAAAAGAGTATGCCGAAGCAATAAGTGATTTTACTAGAGCCATTGAACTAAATCCGTACGATGGAGATTTTTATTATAACAGAGGTAACGCAAAAGATGAATCGAATAATAAAAGGGGGGCTTGTTTGGATTGGGAGAAAGCAAGAGTATTAGGAAATAAAGATGTCAAAAGTATTTATAAGGGATATTGTAACAACCAATAAATATAATTCTTCCTTCTCTTTGTTATATTTTCACAATATACTTGTGACGGGATATCACTTCAACTTCTCCTTTAAATATTTAGCTGTATAACTTATTTTATTTTTAGCGACCTCTTCTGGAGTGCCTTCTGCAACTATGTTTCCGCCATCTTCGCCACCTTCAGGGCCAATGTCAATGATCCAATCTGCACATTTAATGACATCTAAATTATGTTCAATCACAATAATGGAATGCCCTCGTTCTATTAAGGCATTGAAGGATTTCAACAATTTAGCCACATCATGAAAATGTAAGCCAGTTGTGGGTTCATCAAAAATAAATAAGGTTTGTGTGGTACTGCTTCCGCCAATTAAAAAGGTTGCTAATTTAATACGTTGCGCTTCGCCACCACTTAAGGTACTGGATGATTGCCCCAATTGCACATAGCCTAAACCTACCTCCTGCAAGGGTTTAAGACGCTCATTTATTTTTCTGCATAAACGGCTGCTTGCATCCTGACCAAAAAACTCTACCGCATCATCAATTGTCATTTCCAAAATATCAGAAATAGATTTTGATTGAAATAAAATTTCTAAAGTCTCTGCTTTAAAACGTTTGCTATTACAGGCTTCGCAAGGCAACTCAATGTTTGCCATAAATTGCATTTCAACGGTAATGGTGCCTTCTCCTTCACATACTTCACAACGACCTCCATCCACATTAAATGAAAAATGAGAAGGTTTGTAGTTTCTTAATTTAGCTAAAGATTGTTCAGCATATAACGTTCGAATCTCATCGTATGCTTTGGTATAGGTAACAGGATTGCTCCGAGATGACTTACCAATAGGGTTTTGATCGATGAATTCGATATGTTGTATTTGTTTTAAACTTCCTGATATTTTATCACTTTTGACATTTGTAAAATAACCATCTAAGTATTTACGGACGTTAGGATACAATACTTTTTTTACTAAGGTTGATTTACCAGAACCACTCACGCCTGTTACGCAACACAAAGTGTTTAAAGGGAATTTAACGGTTATGTTTTTTAAATTATTATCGGTCGCATCTTTTACTTCAATAAATTCTTTCCATTTACGACGTGTTTTAGGAACTTCAATTCGTAATTTATCAGTTAAATATTGAGCAGTTAAACTTTCTTTATTTTTTAATAATTGATCGTGATTCCCTTGAAACACAAGCCTTCCACCATGAGTTCCTGCTTCAGGACCAATGTCAATTAATTCATCAGCAGCAAGCATTACATCTTCATCATGTTCTACCACAATCACTGTATTACCTTGCGCTTTCAATGATTTTAAAACACCTATTAATCGCTCCGTATCGCGCGAATGCAAGCCAATGCTTGGTTCATCTAAAATATATAAACTACCAACTAAACTACTGCCTAATGACGTTGCTAAATTAATACGCTGACTCTCGCCACCACTCAGGGTATTAGCCACTCGGTTTAAACTTAAATAACCTAAGCCAACATCTAATAAAAATTGTAAGCGGCTGTTTATCTCTATTAACAAGCGTTTAGCAATAGTAGTATCGTGTTCGTTCAATTTTAGACTTTTGAAAAAAGAACGCATTTCAATTACTGGTAATAACACAAGCTCGGAAATGCCCATTCCGCCTACTTTTACATAGTTGGCATCTTTACGTAAACGAGTGCCATTACAATCCGGACAATTGGTTTTACCACGATAACGTGCTAACATCACACGGTATTGTATTTTATAACTTTCTTTTTCGAGCATTTTAAAGAAAGCAGTGATACCTTCAAAATACTCATTACCAGACCAAAGCAAGGCATATTGTTCTTTTGATAATTGAACGATGGGTTTATGAATCGGGAAATCAAACTTATGAGCATGTTTGATCAATTGATTTTTATAATTACTCATCACTTCTCCATTCCAACAAGCAACAGCACTATCAAATACCGAAACACTTTTGTTAGGAATAACTAAATCAGCATCAATACCAATCACGCTTCCAAAGCCTTCGCAGGTTTTACAAGCACCAATGGGATTATTGAAACTAAAAAAATTAATATCTGGTTCTTCAAACGACATACCGTCAGCTTCAAATAAATTTGAAAAATGATGTTGGTTGTATGTTTTATCTGCTTTTTCAAAAAATACATCACACTCGCCATTCCCTTCGTAAAAGGCAGTTTGCACACTATCCGCTACACGATTTTGAAAATCTTCGTCAGTGATGTCAACCGAAATACGATCTATTAATAAATAAATAACATCCGACTTCTTTGATTTCTTCGCATCAAAATCAGATATTTTAGTAATGACATTATTAGCGAGTATCCTTGCAAACCCTTGTTGATTCAATAATTCGAGATGTTTCGCTAAATCTCTGTCTTTTGGTACAATTAATTTGGAGAGGATTAAACATTTGGTTTCGTTAGCCAATGTATTTACAAAATCAACTACATCTGTAATGGAATCACGTTTAACGATTTTACCTGATATAGGGCTGTAAGTATTACCAACACGGGCATACAAGAGTTTGAGG
Organism: Bacteroidota bacterium; assembly: GCA_043749245.1. Classification (GTDB taxonomy): domain Bacteria; phylum Bacteroidota; class Bacteroidia; order B-17B0; family Aurantibacillaceae; genus UBA4416. Next base: position 13,297 of record JAYVDU010000659.1, read on the forward strand.
TAATCATAAATTTCGGTAATTGTTCCAACGGTGCTGCGTGGATTACGAGAAATCACTTTTTGTTCGATAGCAATAGCAGGAGAAATCCCTTTGATATAATCTACTTTTGGTTTTTCTAAACGTCCTAAAAACTGACGAGCATACGCTGAAAGGCTTTCTACATAACGTCTCTGGCCTTCTGCATATAAAGTATCAAATGCTAAGGATGATTTACCGGAACCTGATAAGCCGGTAATAACAATAAATTTATTACGCGGTAACGCTACATCAATACCTTTAAGATTGTGCATGCGTGCGCCTTTGATAATAATATATTCTTTAGGACTGAGGGTAGTTATATCTTTTGCCAAAACGAGAAGTCATTAATTGAGTATCAAATATAATAGTTTGTAAAATGGATTACATCTTTTACTATTAACAATGATCTGATTTTTTAGTTTAAATGTAATTTTAGATCCTCGACATTTTTAGTAGAATTAACTATATAAATTAATACATACGTTGGTAAGTGTGCGGTGGGCTTTGGCGAAAAGGAGCGATATACAGATTTTTCTAGTGGTATTGCGAAGGTTCTTTGAGCGAAGAAAAAATGGATATGGCTTTTCGCCTTGACTTTTTTTGTTACTTTTTTTCGTCAAGGAAAAAAACGTAAAAGAGATTGAATTTATGAGCAGACTCTAAATAGAATTTACTTCGGTTTATACAAAGGCGTTTGTTTACTAGACTCTGGCTTCTTCACGTTATCATTTTTATCCTTATCTTTTCTAATATCAATATCTGCTTCCAAGGTCCATTTACCTTTTTTCATTGATAGGGCATCAAAGCTCCCATCAGGTCCATAATACTGGAATTGCCCCTCAAGAGTAGGGTCGGGGGTATTAGGGGCTAAATGACTAAAAATAATTTGTTTACGACCTTCATTATATTTCAACGACATAGAAACTTCACTGGCATATTCAAATAACACGCGTTTATTAAATTTATTAGAGATTTTAAAAACATCTTTTCCAAATTGTGGCGTACCGTCCGGCTTAAACCAAAGGATATCAATAAATTTTCGTTGCGTGATTTTGTTATTACCATCCCAACCTAACAGGGTATAAAAATCATCGTCAGATTTAATAATTTCGCTGTAATACAACATACCAAACCATTTCGAAGGATCACCAACATACGTTTCAGGATTGGTGATGGTTCCGGATTTATCAATCAAAGAAAATACATCGTATTGCTGAGTGGTTTCTTTTTTGAACCAACCTTTTTTGATGGTTTTAGAATTGTTGACTTGTATGAAACCGAAGTACGCATGGGTTTCATCTTCCCGCAATAAATTCCAAGTAATGATGCGAAATTTACGGTCGGGAGAAATTAACACGGAAACATCTTTATCTTTTCTAATGCTGTCAAAAGGATAAAGCATCGATTTTTCGTCCTTTAAAGTAGAGTTCCATAAAGCTAAAAATTGTTTATTAGCTTCTAATTTATTGGCATCTTTTTTACTGTGAAAAACCTTTAATTGCAAGGATCTGATAGAATCTTCTAATTGCAAAAAATGAACTTTGTCAGCATCCGTCAATTGAGCCATAGACGGCAAAGTCATGCTTAAACTCAAGAATATCAGAATATGTTTAATAGGCATATAAGTTTATAACGATAAAATAATATTTAGTTACAAGGTACTATTAAATAAGGATACTCAATAAGTTCAAGTTAGGCAATAACATTTATTAACGACTAAATTTAATTTACTAAAAATCTTAAGGTCATAACTATTTTACAGATGTGACTTTATACTAAAGAACCATATAATTTCATACGTTGTTCTTTTACAGTATCGTTTGCTAAATACTCATCGTAAGTCATTTTTTTATCAATAATTCCTTTAGGAGTAAGCTCAATGATGCGATTAGCAACAGTTTGCATCAACTCATGATCATGACTGGTTAATAAAACACAACCAGTGTAATCTTTCAAGGCATCGTTATACGCAATGATGCTTTCCAAATCCAAGTGATTGGTGGGTTCATCTAAAATCAACATGTTTGGATTTACTTGCATCATGCGGCTTGTCATGCAACGTACTTTTTCTCCGCCCGAAAGCACAGAACATTTCTTTAATACTTCTTCGCCACTAAATAACATTTTGCCTAAGAAACCACGTACATAACTTTCGTCTTTGTTAGAAGAATACTGGCGTAACCAGTCCATCAAATTCATATCGTCAGTAAAATACTTAGCGTTATCGTTAGGTAAATAGCCTTTGTGGATAGTAGTTCCGAATTTATAGTCACCACTATCAGCTTTATCTTCTTCGTTAATGATATCAAATAACGCTGTAATAGCTAAATGATTTTTTGCAATAAATGCTATTTTATCACCTTTAGCAACATTGATATTAACGTTTTTGAATAATATACCATCAACGTTTGATTTAGATAAATTTTCGATATGTAGAATTTGATCACCAGCTTCACGCTCTTGTTTAAAAATAATACCCGGGTATTTACGCGTACTTGGTGGAATTTCGTCAATCACTAATTTATCTAATAATTTTTTACGAGACGTTGCCTGACTTGATTTACTGGCATTGGCACTGAACCGACGAACGAAATCTTGTAACTCCGTACGTTTATCTTCCATTTTTTTGTTGGCATCACTGCGTTGCTTCAATGCTAACTGGCTCATTTGATACCAAAAGCTATAGTTACCAGTGTATGTTTTTAATTTACTGTAATCAATATCGCAAGTATGCGTACAAACAGCATCTAAAAAATGTCGATCATGACTAATAACAATAACTGTATTTTCAAAATCAGCTAAATAATTTTCTAACCAAGAAATCGTTTCAACATCCAAATCATTGGTAGGCTCATCTAATAATAAAATATCAGGATTTCCAAAAATAGCTTGGGTTAATAAAATCTTTACTTTGTCTTTACCAGTTAAATCTTTCATTAATTTAAAATGAGATTCAACGGGAATACCAACGTTTGTTAATAAATTAGCGGCATCGCTTTCTGCATTCCAACCATTCATTTCACCAAATTCGCCTTCTAATTCGGCTGCTTTAATGCCATCTGCTTCACTAAAATCGGGCTTGGCATAAATAGCATCTTTTTCTTTGATAATCGCATGTAGGCGTTTGTTGCCCATCATCACTGTATCTAATACTGTAAACTCATCAAACTCGAAGTGATTTTGTTTTAAAACACTTAATCGCATGCCGGGCAAAATGTTTACTTGGCCTTTCGTAGGCTCAATTTCACCCGATAGGATTTTCATAAAAGTTGATTTACCAGCGCCATTAGCACCAATTAAACCATAACAGTTGCCCGGGGTAAATTTTACATTTACCTCGTCAAATAAAATACGTTTGCCATATTGCAAACTCACATTAGAAACAGAAATCATTGACTTAAAAATTAGTAGGCAAAGATAGAAAAAAAAGATGAAAATATGGCATCTTTATCAGGGATCAATCTATATTCTATTAGATTTGATAATCACTATTCTGCATCAAAGTAAGACATCGAAAACGATTGCATTTCATTTTCTAATTAAAGATTTTATTTTGAGTTTGGATCTTTATTCGGTGTTAGAATTAACCTAAGAGATGAGTCTTTTGTTATATAAGCCCAAGCCCAATTAATAAATATAATGAGTTTGTTTTTTACACTCAGGATGAGCATTAAATGTAAAAACATCCAAACAACCCAGGCAAAATATCCTTTGAATTTAAAATGTTTTAAATCAACAACGGCTTTATTACGGCCAACCGTAGCCATCGAGCCAAGATCTTTATATTCGAAATTGATGGTTGGTTTATGTTTAATGTTATTCTTTAAGTTAATGGCTAACGTCTTTGCCTGATTAATGGCTACGTTTGCTACCTGAGGATGTCCTTTGGGATACAAAGGTGTTTCCATATACCCAATATCTCCAATGGCATAAATGTTAGAACAAGCGTCTACCAAGTTGTTACGATTAACCTTTAGTCTATTGCCAAAGGTGACGCTATTTTCAGGTAATCCTGATAAAGTATTACCAGTAACACCAGCCGCCCAAATCACTGTTTTTGTTAGTATAGTTGCCTCGTTGTTTAAAGTCAAAACAGTTCCATCATAATTTTTTACAAATGTTTCGGTAAGAATTTTTACACCCATGGATTCTAAATACTTTTGAGAAGCAATTTTCGAATTCATACTCATATTATTCAATGTATGTTTGCTGCCTTCAACTACCGTAATATTAAAATGAGAAAAATCTATTCCGGGATAATCTTTTGGAAGAATGTTGTTTTTTATTTCTGCAAATGCTCCAGCTAATTCAACACCGGTAGGGCCTGCGCCAACAATTACTAAATTTAAGAGGATTTGTTTTTCACTTTCTTTAGCAGATATGACATTTTCAAATGTTTGTAAAATATGATTCCTGATAGTAATGGCTTCATACGTTGATTTTAAGGTATAGGCATTTTTACGAATGGTTTCGTTACCAAAAAAATTAGTTTTGCAACCAACGGCTATCACTAATACATCATAACTAAAAGAGCCGATGGTTGTGTTAATAGTATTGGTGGTTGAATCAATGCCAAGCACTTCGGTCAAACGTATTTGAACATTTTTTTTGTTTTTAAAAACATTTCGAATAGGAAATGAAATATTAGATGGTTCTAATTGAGAGGTTGCAACCTGATAGAATAAAGGTTGAAACTGATGATGATTAATTTTATCGATAAGCAGAATGTCGAACAATGATTCATCCAAATTCCTTACTAATTGTATGCCTGCAAAGCCGGCTCCAATGACTACCACTTTTTGTTTCATCTTCATTAATTATATTTCCAAATGGTTGAATGCATTTTGCAGTAAATAATAACCTAGGTTTAAAAGCGATTATCGGCTGTAAAGCTAACGGTTTATAAGTTATTTGCAATCATATTAAGTATTTAAATGACTTTATTCCATTTGGAATTGGCCCATACTTTTTGTTCTTCTTTAGTAAGAAAAGTCCAAGCCACAATACGACTTGATTTATTGCCTTGCCCCATTGGTATGGTTTTTACATCGGTAGCTCCTACTTGTTTTAGTGTAGCGTAAGTTCTGTTGAGATTGGATTGTTTGGATATAAGTGTCGAAAACCAAAAACAAGAAGTTGCAAATTGTTTGCTTTCAAATATCATATCATTTACAAAACGCGCTTCGCCACCATTGCACCACAACTCTGTACTTTGCCCGCCAAAATTAAGCGTAGGTGTTGTTACTTTTTTGTTACTTAAATTGCTGAGTTTACGTAATGTCCCTGATTGAGCCTCTGCTTGCGAAGCATGAAAGGGTGGGTTACAAATGGCTACATCAATGTATTCGTCTTCTTGAATAACACCTGCAAAAAAATGATTGCTGCTGGTTTGCAAACAAATATCGATATGACCAACTAAAGCAGGATTAGATTCAACGATGGCTTTAGCCGATGCAATAGCTTCCGGATCAATGTCACTGCCAATAAAATTCCAACCGTATTCTTGATAACCAATAATTGGATACACGCAATTAGCACCAACGCCAATATCTAAGCAAGTAACGAGGTTTCCTTTAGGAATTTTACCATAGTTTGAACCACATAATAAATCGGCTATGTAATGGATATAATCCGCTCTGCCAGGAATAGGCGGGCATAAATAATTAGGAGGAATATTCCAATGGTCAATTTGATAATGGTGTTTTAAAAGTGCCTTGTTTAGTGCCTTTACGGCCTCAGGGTTAAAAAAATCAATAGACTCGTCGTTATAAATATTGAGAGAAACATACTGTGCTAATTCGGGCACACTTTCTATTAAAGCTTTTAAATTGTAACGTTCGCGATGCTTATTTCGAACATGTAATCTGGTTTTTTCTTTAGGATGTTCTTTCTTTTTATCAAGCATGGGTTATTATTTTAGTAAGATTATAAACAGAAGTGGTTTTAATCTTTTTTTAATCGATGTCAATATCGTATTTATCCAGAAGCCCTACAACGCCTGCCGTCGAAAATTTCGCTTTTTTTAGGCGATTTATTTCGGGGTCGATGGAATAATTATAAGATGTTCTGAAATCTACTTTTTCTAATATGGTATTTTTAAAAATTGTTCGCATCAGGTCGCATTGGTCAAATAGAGAGCCTGTTAAGTTACTTTCAGTAAAATCAACTTCTTGTAAGTTAGAGTTTTTAAAAGTCGTTTTCTTTAAGTTCATCTTAAAAAACGAAGAAAGGTTGAGTGTGCAATTTTCAACCGTAATCGAAAATAAAAACTCGTTACAGTTTTCAAAGGTTAAGCCGAGCAGCTTACAATCTTTAAAATGCACGTCGCTCATTACTGTTTTACCAAATTTGGCCATACTTAAATTACAGTCTTTAAATGCACAAGCAATGAAATTTCTATGAGTTAAATCAGCGTTGGCGAAATTACAATTTACAAACGTACAATGTTCGTATTCTCCTTTATTTATGGGGTTTTCGGAAAAATTTAGTTTTTCAAAGATTTGATGTTCTATATATGTTCTTTCCATGCAATTAAATTGACTCTGTTACAAAACTACAGGTTTTATAAGCATTAGCCAAAGGATTAAATGAAAACTTATACTTTAGAAAATCTCTAAAAATAAATTAAATAAAGGTTTTCTTTAATTTATTTTTAGCCAGCCCGTAATACTTAGTCTTACTTTATTGGTGAGCAAAACTTCGTGTTCGAGTTCGCTACTTTTAAAGAATACACTTTTTCCGTTATTGGGCGATATGTTTTGTAAACGATCGTGGTGATGAATGCATAATTGTCCGCCATCTGCTTCCTGCCAATCATCATTCAAATACATAATGAGTGAGTATTGGCGGCTATCTGTATTTTTAAATTGATCGAGGTGTTTTTTATAAAAACTTCCTTTTTCATATAACGCATAATGAAATTCATAGCCTGTAATACCAGTATAACAAGTGCTATTTAAGTGGTTGACAAACTCATCCATTAAATCAAAGAATTCATTTTCGTATGGATCGTTATGTTTGCGATCGAGCCAATAGATAGCATCGCTGCGAACTAATTTATCATGGAGAACCAATTTTTCATTACCAGTACCTGCATACAAGAGTTGTTTTTGAGCATACAAAATATTTAAGTTTTCTTTTAAATTCTTAGCAAGTGCATCATTTAAAAAATGTTCGGTAATGCCAATTTTAGTGTCAATATAGCTATCGATAAGCTCATTAAATATATCTTTCAATAACCAGAGTGGGGAGTAATATCAGCACATCGCTAATAGGTTTGTTGAAGGTACCTATAAATAATGGTTTTCTGACGGTTTATAAATATAGCTCAACGATAAAAAAGATTTAAATAGTGCTTACTTATAGTTTTTTGGTAAACTTACATAAAATGACAATAGTTTGTTCGTTGATTTTACCTTCAATCTGTTCAACATTATCATTTACTAATTTAATTCGTTTCACAACTGTTCCTTTAGATGCTGTGAAACTAGTACCCTTTACATTTAACGCTTGTGTTAATACCACATTGTCGCCGTTTTCAAGAATATTCCCAAAAGCATCTTTATGTATATCAGGAATTTCTAATGCGCTTAAAGCCCACTGAATCACGTTTTCATCAAGATCAATGGTGCTGATTAAATTACTAGCCCAATCTTCTTCTTTATAGTTTTGTAAAATTCTATAACTTAATGCCTGAACGCTTGGTTCTGGGCTCCAAATACTTCCTTCTAAACAACGCCAGTGAAAACTAGCATCTTTATCATCAATTTTAGATAAGCATGTATCGCACAACGCCACTTGATTGTCAATTGAATCATCATTTTTAGGAGTAACGGTATATTCGTGAGAAGCGATTTCACTGTTGCATAATTCGCATTGCTCTTGATGACGTTGTTTAAGTTCAGGACTGATAGACATAGTTTTAAGTATTTTTCGGGCAAAAGTATAAGTTTATCTTAATATATGCGACACGTTTAACTTTAAAATTTAAAACCCTTGAAAGCTTCTGCTATCAAGGGTTTTAGGTTTCAAAAGTGACCCCGATTGGATTCGAACCAATGGCCCACAGCTTAGAAGGCTGTTGCTCTATCCAGCTGAGCTACGGGACCAATATTGCCTAATCAGATAAAG
>JAYVDU010000660.1:0-2279 GCA_043749245.1 Bacteroidota bacterium
AAAACGAACAGCAATTCTATAATATCGGCTTTCCGTACAAAAACGACAGCAATGAAACAGTTGGTTTTGAACTACGCAACCAAAATTTTAAAGGACATGCACTAAATTCAGATAAAGAAGCAGGTGTTTGGATAGCTAATTTTGCGCCCGTTGCAGGTTTAACACGCCAAGTTTTTTTGTTTGAATCGGCACTCGATGCGCTGAGTTTTCACCAAATCTATAACAATAAATACGATTTTTCAACGGCTGCTTTCGTCAGTTTTGGCGGTGGTGTTGCACCCAAACAAATTGACACTGTTTTAAATACTTTCCCTCAAGCTAAATATTTCAGTGGCTTTGATAATGACGTGAACGGGCACGTATATGATTATGTGATTGAAAAACGATTGAATCCGAAATTGGATTTGGAGGTGAAAAGGGTAGGAGAGGAGTTGGTTGTAAAATCTAAAAACACCGAACTCAAATTACCCCTCGCCGATTTTTCTTTAAAAAAGATAGCGGAATTGACTGGCAAAAAATTACATCTCTACATCACAAAACCCAAACACGGGAAGGATTACAACGAGATGTTGGTGGCGCTGAAGGAAATTAAGACAGAGAAGAAGCCGGAGCGGTTTTATAGGCAGTGAGATTGTAAAACTTTGGCTTAATCAAAAATTTTTGTAAAGTTGACAACACATGTCTTTTCCATTCCAAAATTTGGTTAGGATGTAAATCAAATTCTCGGCATAAATCTCTTAACGATTTTTGTTTTTGTAGAGCCGCAAGCACCACTTGCCTTTTAAATTTACCATCAAACTGACGGCGTGTTTTATTACTCATTGTGTTAATGTTTTTAGCACAAAAACAAGCGTATTAATACTTATCTTTTTGCTAATTTTTATCCAAAAATTGGGGAGCAGCTCACTGCCGTTGCCGTTGTAGTTTGCGCAAAAATTACGCAGTTATTTAATGCTAAGTAACGATTAAATAATAAGTTGGTGTAGTTTTCCTATCAAACGCAAGGCAAATCGACCAAGTTATTTTTTCTCATTACTAAGGAGACAAATAAAACAGTTTTTTTCATCTCAATGTCTTCTTATTTCTTTTCTTTAAAAGATTTTAAGTCTGAAAACTTTATCCATAAGTGATCGTTCCAATCATCATATCCCCATTGAGGTGTTGCGTTAGGTTTCCTATTCAAGTAAATTAAACTATAGGTACAAAGTTTGGAATCGTAAGAATAAACATTTGCCGCTCTTATAATGAACTCGCTATTTTTAAATATTATTTTTTTAAATTTTGATTCTTTATCAGGAAATTCATAACAATTTAATTCTACATTTTCTTTTCCTTCCAAATTGGCGAAACATATTATTGTGTGATAAACATCATTGTCAAATATATCGAACATTTCTTTTCTTCGGAATGCAAAATTCATCTTCTTTTGCCCTAAATTTTTTGTCCTAAAGAATAATTCTATATTGTTCTCTGATGTTTTTTCCATCTCAATACTGTCAAGTCTTGTATCTCCAATAGAAAGAAATCGGTAATTTTTATTTAAATTATCGATTTGAATTACGCCAGAATTGATTGGATAATCATTATTCCATGTCATATAACCCTCAGATGTGAAGCAATCAATACTGTAATAATACTTCAAATTGTTTATTTTCTTAAGCCTTAAAATTAAATGGATAGATGTATCAGCGTCATTGAAATCCCGATAAGTCCCTTCGCGTAGTTCTCCAAAATATTTTTTCGAGTCAATTTTTGATGAGTCTTGATAATTTGAATTTGTAACTTCCTTTTTTTCATTGACATTATTGGAAGATACTTGCTTTTCGTTTTGATTCTGACAAGAAAGAAAAAAACAAGAAATAGAAAGAATACAGTACAGTCCAATTACTGGCATTTTATGTTTTAGCAGAGGTAGCTTCATGATTTTTAGTCTTTTAATTTTTTAGTTTTTTTAGTTTTTTCCACTTCCGGCTTATTGTCGAAATTATTATACGCATTTTCGCTCATCATTTTAGTAAATAGTTCTTTTATGTTTGAGTCTAATTGCATGTTTTTATACATTTTACTGAAACCAAGTTGGATTCTCTCTTGTAATGAACGAGTTTGAGTAACCCCCTTATTATCTCTAAATGTTTCAGGAACAGCTTGCCAGAATTTCGCCATTTTAGGAAAAGCTAAATAATATACATTATTTTTACTTGACCCTCCTTTATTAGGGTCTGTCCCAAAACCTAGCCCCGAATTTCCTTTAGAGGATTGTTCGCCCGTCATTTTACTTG
>JAYVDU010000661.1:0-2273 GCA_043749245.1 Bacteroidota bacterium
ACACTATTTACTTTTTTAGTACATTTGCCCCATGATGCAAATTCAAGTAATGAAATCTAAACTGCATTGTGTTACTGTAACACAAGCTGAATTAGACTATATAGGAAGTATTACCATTGATGAAAATTTGATGGATGCGGCCAATTTAATCGAAAACGAACAAGTGCATGTTTTAAACAAAAATAATGGACATCGTTTTATCACTTATGTTTTAAAAGGAGACAGAGGTTCTGGTGTTATTTGTTTAAATGGACCAGCTGCTAAACTTGTTAATTTGGGTGATGTTGTTATCGTTATTTCTTATGCCAATATGGACTTTGAAGCCGCTAAAACTTTTAAGCCATGGGTTGTTTTTCCGGATACCGAAACTAACCGTCTAAAATAAAAACGTGAACAAGCGCGCCAAATCAATCATACAGTTTGTAGTATTACTTGGTGTAGGTATTTTGTTGGCATGGCTATCTATTAAATCTGTTTGGACAGACCGAGATAAAATCGCCGATTCTTTTAAAACAGCCAATTATTTTTGGGTAGGAATTTCTATTCTCATTGCATTTCTTAGCCATTTTTTAAGAGCCTATCGCTGGAATTATTTATTAAAACCTTTGGGATACTCAGTAAAACCAGCTAATTCCATAGGTGCCGTTTTAGTTGGGTATTTTGCTAATTACGGCTTGCCCCGTATGGGAGAGCTTACGCGTTGCACGTTGGTTGCTAAATACGATGATGTGCCTTTTGAAGTCGCACTTGGAACTGTTATTACAGAAAGGATTGTTGATCTTTTATTATTATTACTTATTTTTTTACTGACGCTATTTGCACAATTCAAGCAGTTAAAAGATTTAGCGAACGAATATATTTTAACACCGTTAATGTCCAAACTACAAGCAATTGCGGCCCATCCAACAGGTATAATTATATTGGTTGCAGTAGTTATAAGTATGATTATTGGTTTTATATTAATACGTAAAAAACTAGCAATAGTATTGAAAGGAAAATTCGGAAAAATTATTTTAGGATTTGGTAACGGTTTAAGCTCAGTAAAAGATATTGATAAAAAATTTCAATTTATTGCCTTAAGCTTTGCAATTTGGGCTTCTTATTTTTACAGTTTGTACGCTTGTTTTTTTGCGTTCAGTGGCACGGCACAATTAGGCCATTCGGAATGCCTGGTATTATTGCTTTTTGGAACTTTTGGCGTGGTGTTTTCTCCTGGCGGCTTAGGAGCTTATCCGGCTATTATTACAAGTTTGTTAGTATACACCTATCACGTTGAAAAAATTTCAGCAGTAGCTTTTCCGTGGATGGCATGGACTTCTCAGTTTATTTTAATTGTTGTACTTGGATTATTAAGTTTAATTCTCCTTCCCATCATTAATAAAAATAAAACTACCGATGAGCTTTCATCATAAATTATCTGCTAAACAATTTACAAAAGAAACCATAAAATCTCTTTTGGAAAGCCTGACTCTTCAAGGTAAAAAAGTGGTTTTCACCAATGGTTGTTTTGATATTTTGCATCGCGGACACGTCGAGTATTTATGCCATGCACGCGATTTAGGAGATTATTTGGTGTTAGGATTAAATACAGATTCCTCAGTGAAACGTTTAGGTAAATCTCCCGAAAGACCTATCAACTCAGAAGATACAAGGGCGATGATATTAGCAGGATTAGAATGTATTGATGCCGTTGTATTGTTTAACGAAGACACGCCACTTGAATTAATTACTTTTTTACAACCAGATGTATTAGTAAAAGGAAACGATTATAAAGCGGAAGACATTGTTGGATATGACGTGGTTACTGCTAAAGGTGGCAAAGTGATTACTATTAATTTAGTTGAAGGATTTTCTACGACGACATTAATAGAGAAAATGAAGAAGTAATTTTTTATATAATTCGCATAACACACATTTGATTCAATTAGTAAACATGACGGATTTACTCATAACAACCATACAAACTCATTTACACTGGGAAGATGTTGATTCAAATCTTTTACATTTTTCAGATAAAATAAATTCAATTCTAGGCCATACAGACGTTATTGTTTTGCCGGAAATGTTTACAACTGGTTTTACCATGAAGCCGGAACAACTCGCGGAAGAGCATGGAGGTAAGGGTTTACAATGGATGATTCAAAAAGCGCAAGAAAAAAGTTGTGTTATTGTTGGTAGTATTTCTGTTAAAGAAAATGGATTATTTTACAACCGCTTATATTGGGTAAAGCCTGATGGATCCTATCAACAGTACAATAAGCGTCATTTGTTTA
>JAYVDU010000662.1:0-2272 GCA_043749245.1 Bacteroidota bacterium
TGGCTCAAATAAGCACTGCTTATTTCCCCTGTTACTTTTTTTCGTCAAGGAAAAAAACGTAAAAAAGATGATTAAGTTTTTGAGTGAACCCTAAATAAATTTTCGAAAAGTATTTATTCAAAGTATTGTACAGATATTTTTATCGATAGTAATCTGCATCTTTATTTCGTAAAAAAAATTTTTAATAAAAATTAATCTAATCGTTTACTAATAATTTTAGAAACATTGCCAAACACTTGACCTGGCGAGAATTTACGCCATTCAAAATCATTGAGTTCTCCGCCTGATATAAGGTAATAATCGAGGCCGGCTTGTTTAAATTCTTTTAAAATATGTTCTCTGAAATTAATGCAGGCAATCCATCCATCTTCAACATCCTCAAACCATTCTTCGTAATACGAATCATCAGATGAGTGAAAGTTTAATACATTTTCGCCAATGAGTATGTATTTGTTAATGTTATGAAACATCAATTCGTCAACAATATCCCGTTTTAACAACATAATATCATTATTAATAGCATCGTTCCATTCGCCTATTAATTCAATAATCGCATAGCGTTCGTCATAATCAACAAATAAAATTTTAAGGTATAAGGTCTCGCTACCCATATCATCCCATTGAGGATGGATGTAGTAATTGTAAACCGTTTTACTAAACTCAAACTCACTATACTCCGTTCCAAAAAAAGGCGATTCCTCGTCTTCCGAAGCAATATATAGATGTTGCCAATTATAAAAAGGTTCTAATTCGTGCATTTGGTAGGGATTTAGACATGAAGTCTATTTCACATGTTGATATTTATTCGTTTTTTGATTGTAGTATAGTATACGCCTTATCTTCATTGGTATTTAACTCAATCTTTTTTATGTATATTTTTATTTTGGTATCGTTGAGCGTTTCGCAATTGGTTGCAACTTACCCTTTGTTAGTGGCTATTTCATACTAAGTCTGATTTGAGTAATTATTTTTTTGGTGTATAATGGGAAATCACCTTGCATCATCCAATTGTAGTAGGAAGGTTCTTTTTCAAAAACTTCTTTTACCGTTTTATCTTTATGTTTTCCGAAACTAAATACTTCTTCGTTTTTTTCATTAAAGATAATTCGTCCAGCTAAATCAGCGCTTTTGGAACGAGTCGTTAATGTACTCAATACAGCCATATCATTTTTTACAGGAATTATTTTATTCCCTTTATCATCTTCAACTTCTGTATGTTCGTAATGTTTTAGTTGTGCTTTAAAAATTTCATAAGTCGCAATTGTATCGGCCTCTGCAGAGTGTGCATTGATCAATGGTTTACCGCAATAAAATTTATAGGCAGCGGTTAAATTACGCGGTTCCATTAAATGAAAAATATTTTGGACGTCAATTAATTTTCTGTTTTTTAAATCAAAATCAATATCAGCTCTTAAAAATTCTTCCACTAAAACAGGTACATCAAATTTATTGGAGTTAAAACCTGCTAAGTCGCAATTGGTTAAAAACTGAGCTAATTGTGGCGCTAACTCTTTAAAAGTAGGGCAATCAACAATATCTTTATCATAAATACCATGTATTTTGGAAGTGAAAACAGGTATCGGAATAGTAGGATTTACTTTTTTTGTTAAGATGTCTGTCTTATTATCGATGTTAACACGAACAATAGAAATCTCTACAATACGGTCGGAACCAATGTTTAGGCCTGTTGTTTCTAAATCAAAAAAAGCAAGTGGCTTGGTAAGGTTTAAGTGCATAAATTATTTTAAAGAGAACAATTAATTAATCAGATAAAATTAATAAATTTATACTAAGTCTGTATAACTGTTTAAAATATTATCACAAATAACTTTGAAAAATTACTGCTATATAAAAGCACTCATATTAGCGTCATTTTTTTTAATGACTTCTTTGGGAGTAATGAAGGCCCAGATTCATGCTGAAAATAAGTTTATGAGGTATTTTAATTCTCAAAGTTATGCTGGGAAGGTTGATTGTATTGATACTTTAAATAGTGAATTGAAGTTGAAATATTATTCTTTTGTTAAAAATGAATTACAAAAAATAAAGGAAAAAGCTATAGCGGATAATAAGATTGATGTATTAGATAAGTTGCTATGCATTGAAGCAGAGATGTATTATTTAAATAAAAATTACTATAAATGTATTCCCATTTTTGTTGATTTGTTTTCCAAACATAAACTTAAAAATTATATAGACAGTAGTAAGGTTTTTTCTTTATTAAAAAGATCTTATATCAAAACGAGGGCATTAAATAAAGCCATTGAAGTTC
>JAYVDU010000663.1:0-2270 GCA_043749245.1 Bacteroidota bacterium
CTAATGGATTAATGTATTCTAATTTATCAGTAGCTATTATTTTTGCATCAATTATTTCTCCTAATACATTTGTAATTTGTAATGTAATTGGTTTACTATTGTTTTCAATTAACACTGTAAACAATCCATTATTAGGATTTGGATATACATTAAAGCCTACATTAACAGTTGCTTCGGCTAAGCCTGCAGCAAGGCTCACCAATTGCCCGTTAGACGATGTAACAGCCGATTTTAACCCTGCGTTATTTAATGAGTAAACAGATATATAATACGTTGTGCCATTTACTAAACTTAATCCAGTTTTGGTAATTGCGGTACTTAATGCATTATTAGTAGCACCTACTACACTGCTATCGTTGGGCGATGTTCCTATAAAATAATAATATTTTTTTATTGCCGAATTAGAATCTGCACACATGGTAAAATTTGCACTTAAACTGTTGTTAGATGTTGTAACAGAAATATCAGCTCCTGTGCCATCATTTACTGTTGTTGGAGTGCTTGGTGCTGTCCAATCTATTAACACATTCAAATCGCCAACTGCCGATACGTTTGCCATATTATCTACGCACAATGTTTTTATTTTGCAAGTGTATGATACATTGCTTGGATCGGGGCTTTGGTATCTTACATCAGCATTTACATTACCTATTGAAACCGATGCAGTTGTTGCTAAACGAGAGCGGTATACTTTTAAATTATTAACTTGATAAGTACACTCTCTTGTTCTAAACGAAAAGCCATTCCCTGTCATTAATGGTGTAGTATCCGTATAGGTTCCTATCAATACATCATCCATCCAAATGGTAAATTTACCCGTTGTCCGGTCGTACATTACTTTGTTATCATGCCATGTATTGGTATTAATAGTGACTCCAGTAAACACTTTTAGTGGCGAACCAATTACATCGTTTACTATTTCATAAATATGTACTTCGCCAACATCTGCTTTAAACCATACCAAATAATTATTACCACGATTTACATTATTTACATTATCACACATAATGTGTATGCCCGCATTTCGATTAGTGCCCGTGCCACCAATATTTCCCATCCAATGATATATATAACGGTTTGATAGCGTTTGATTTAACGTTGTGTTAAAAGCTGTATTTGTGTTTAAATTATCTGTTTGATTTAATAAATTACTGGCAATACCCCATGTACCGCTATTGGCAGTCCAATCAGGATGAATGGTTACATCAAAATTATCACAAATAAAACCATTGTTTTTGTTACCTCTCCACTCTGTGCCGTTCCAATCTAATACAGAGTATAACGATTTTTCTAAACCACTACCTCCAACATTATCTGCGTCTGTAAAATTAACGGTGAAGTTTGTTGTTTTATAACTTGCAGCACTAACCACATTAGCCACACTTGTTGGTGGTGTAATATCTACAGTACTTGGTGGTGGTGTTACAGTGCTTGTTGTTACAAATTCGTGATACCACACGGTACCATCTGGACCAATGGCATTTTCAAAATTTGTCTTATTATATGTAATACTTATACCCTCAGTTGCATTTGCCTGACTATAACCACCATAACCATAAGTGCCGCTCCACTGACCGGCAGGATCATTACAAGTGTACACACTACCATTATATCCAGTAATAACCATTACATGTCCGTATCCTGTAAAATAACCATGCACAATAACTGGTTTGCCCGCAGCTATTAAAGCATGTATACCAGCAAACGTGCCACTCGTATGGGCTATATCAGTAACTGATAATCCAAAATAAGTCGCCTCACTATTAAATACTTGCTGCAAGCCAGCAGGACTTTGTGCTTGGGATGTACCAAAAAGACCGCTAATAGCATCGGGCGTTTCGGTAGTGCCGCCATAAAATTTAATAACCATTGCAATGGACGTGTTTTGGCAACTACCACCAGGATTAATGCTGTTATTGTATTGATAAAAATATGGAACGCCTGATACAGAGCCTGTTTGAGCTCGTATACACAAAGCTAAAAATACTAAGCAATACGTGAAATATTGTTTCATGGGTTTAAAATTTTAATTAATTTATACAAACGTAGGTAACCTACATTATAATTTTTGAGGGGTATACACACTAAACTAATTTAGAATTTTTTTTATTTTTAAAAACCTACTTTATTTTATTAATTGAGGGGAATACCCATCAAATTCAGGTGTATGTAAAAAGTATTTTTGATAAAAATAAATATAATCTCCATGAAAAAACTATCTACATTACTTTTAGCAAGCACACTAACGTTTAGTATTCAGGCACAAAATA
>JAYVDU010000664.1:0-21328 GCA_043749245.1 Bacteroidota bacterium
CAAGATGTACACGTTTTTAGTTCTTCGGAATCATAAAACTTCTTAAAAACACCCTGAAATTGGGACGCGATATCGTTCAATTCAAATTTTTCTTCGTACAACAGGTGGTTGCAGTTTTCGCAAAACCACATTAATCCATCTTTTTCACCTTCTCTTCGTCGACGCTCCATAACTAAACCAATGGTGTTTTTAAAACGGATAGGGTTGTGGGGGACACGAGGTGGTAATAAAAAAATATCTCCTTCTTTAATATCAAATTCTTGGGCTTTTCCATCAATTTGAAGTTTAACTTTTATATCACCTTCTAATTGGTAAAAAAACTCTTCACTTTCGTTGAAATGATAGTCTTTACGAGAGTTTGGGCCGCCAACAACCATCACAATAAATTCAGTGTCTTTATAAACAACTTTATTATTAACGGGAGGTTTTAATAGATCTCTGTTTTCATCAATCCATTTTTTGAAGTTAAAAGGTGCTGTGATACTCATAATCGTAAGTTTTTAAAACTGAATGATTAATTATTAATTACCAGGAAAAATAGCTTTTCTTTTTTCTAAAAAAGCCGATACACCTTCTTTAAAATCGCCACTGTTAAAGCTTTTTCCAAACTCTTCAATTTCTACTTCGTAACCATTTAATTGATTATTATAACCCGCGTTAATTACTTTAATAGCCGTTCTGATAGCTATCGGTGATTTTGAAATAATTTTAGAGGTGATGTCAAAACATTTGGCTAATAATTCTTCTTGCGTTGTGACGTAGTTTACTAAGCCCCATTTGTACGCGTCCTCAGCGTTAATCATATCTGCTGTTACAATCATTTCCATTGCCTTGCCTTTTCCTACTAATTGAGCCAAACGTTGCGTGCCACCGTAGCCGGGTATAACACCTAAACTGACTTCTGGTAAACCCATTTTAGCATTCGAACTTGCTACACGAAAATGACAAGCCATTGCTAATTCTAACCCACCACCAAGCGCAAAACCATTAACGGCCGCTATCACAGGCTTTGAATAATTTTCAATGAAATTAAATATTTTAAAATGTCCGATAGCACTTAATTGACGACCTTCTTCCAATGAATAATTTGCAAATTCAGCGATATCAGCACCAGCTACAAACGCTTTTTGTCCTGAACCAGTAATGATAAGTGCCCGAATAGATTTGTCGTTTTCAGCATCCACTAATGTATCGTGAAGCTCTTCAATTGTTTGCTTGTTGAGTGCATTTAATTTATCAGGACGATTAATGGTTATAACCAATACATCGTTTTTTATTTCAGTAATAATGTTTTCTAAAGCCATTTCTGTAGTCATTTTTTTTGATATTTATTAGGGCAAATATAAACTGATAAGCTCAAATACCACAAAAAGTTATTAACGCATTATTACCTTAAATTAATAATAATTAAGCCCACACTTTAGTGCCTTCGCTACAATTTTTACAAATGTCTATTTCTTGCCGTGATTTTAAAATAGACTGCCTGAAGTTTTGATATTTAGATGAACGCCACAACTCTTCGAAGGATTGTGATTTTAGGTCGCCCAACTGGTGTTTCGCATCTTTATCAAAGCAACAAGGCACAACCAAGCCATCCCATGTAATGACGCAACTGCTCCACATACGCCAACACTGATTTAATAATTCGTTTTTTATTTTATAAGTTCCATCAGCCTGTTGTTTGTATCGGCTATAGGTTTGATTGGTTGGAAAAAGAGGATTACCATTTTCAAAATCATATACTTGTGCTGTTTTAAAAACGACTTCATCTACACCTAATTCATCCGCTAATTTTTTGACATCATTTAATTGATGTTCGTTTGGTTTTACTACTAAAAATTGAAAAACGATATGTGGTGTTTTACTTTTTAATTTCTTTTTAGCAGCAATGATGTTTTTTGTGCCGTCAATTACTTTTTGCAAATTCCCTCCAATGCGGTATTGTTCGTAGGTTTCCTGGGTTGTACCGTCAATTGAAATAATTAAACGATCCAATTTACTTTCTACTGTTTTAGTAGCTTGATCAGGTGTTAAGTAATGCGCATTGGTTGAAGTTGATGTGTATATTTTTTTATCAGAAGCATATTTTACCATCTCCAAAAAGTTTGGATTTAAATAGGGTTCGCCTTGAAAATAAAAAGTGAGGTAAATTAATTCTTTATAAATAGCGTCAATGGTAGTTTTAAAAAAAGTTGGTTCCAGCATACCAATGGGTCTCGTAAACTGCCTTAATCCACTGGGGCATTCGGGGCAACGTAAATTACAACTGGTAGTAGGTTCAATGGCAATGCTAATAGGGAAACCATAATTGGCTGCACGTTTCGTTCGTTTAGAAAGATGGTAACTTGCCCAAACCTTAAACGCATTAGTTAGCTTTTTTAAGCTTAATTTTTTACCTAATTGTATGCTGTTACTTAATGACACTAATCAAAGATATGGATTAATGAGATACATCAATAAAATTTTAAATAACCACTATCCCGACTAAATATTTAATTTAGTTTAATTCTTATATTTACCCATAAACAAAAAAAACTGAAGCATGTATAAATTTTTCATATTTCTAATAATTAGCTCTTCCGCTGTGATTGCACAAAATAAGAAACATATATTATTAATGAATGGTATTGCGCATTTAGGAAATGGCCTTGTATTGGAAAACAGCCTGATCGCATTTTCGGATGGAAAAATAGAGTTAGTAGCTGATGCGCGCGTTACTAAAATTGATATTTCTAAATTTGATACCACAATTAATTTATATGGCAAACATATATATCCTGGCTTAATTGCCCCTAATTGTATATTAGGATTGCAAGAAATTGAAGCGGTAAGACAAACAAGTGATTATGCAGAAGTAGGAGATTATAATCCGCATATCAGAAGCTTAATAGCATTTAATGCAGAGAGCAAAATTTTACAAACTGTAAAAACAAATGGTGTATTATATGTGCAGTCTACGCCTCGCGATGGTGTGATTAGCGGCACGTCGTCTGTAATGGCTACTGATGGCTGGAATTGGGAAGATGCCGTTGTGAAGGCAGATGATGGTGTACATTTGAATTTTCCGCATTCGATACAGCGACATGGTTGGTGGGCGGAACAACAACCCAGTGATAAAAATAATATGTATACAGAGCAAATAAATGCTTTGGTTACTTTTTTTCAAAATGCCTCAGCTTATAATAAGCAAGTAACCGTTATCGATAAAAACCTTCGCTACGAGGCTATGAAAGGCATTTTTGACGGTACTAAAAATTTATATATTCATACGGATTATGTGAAAGATATTATTGGTGCTATAAATTTCATTAAACAATTTAATTTAAAAAAAGTAGTATTAGTTGGTGCAAAAGATTGTTACAAAGTAACATCCTTATTAAAAGAAAATAAGATATCGGTTATGCTTAACCGCTTGCACGATTTACCGGAATTACCAGAAGCAGAAACGGATTTAATGTATAAGTTGCCTTACTTATTACAAAAAGATTCGGTGTTATTTTGTTTACAAAATCAAGGTGATATGGAAGCTATGAATGCACGTAATCTAGCGTTTTTAGCCGGTACTGCTGTTGCTTATGGATTAACGAAAGAACAAGCCTTACAAAGCATCACTTTAAATAGTGCAAAAATATTGGGCGTAGATCATTTAATAGGAAGCCTAGAAGTTGGGAAGCTTGCTTCACTAGTAGTTTCCGAAGGAGATTTGTTAGATATGAAAACCAATTCTGTTATTTTAGCATATATCAATGGACGAGTAATCAATTTGAATAATTTTCAAAATGAGTTGTATAAAAAGTATTCCAATAAGTTAGGGATTAAGGAGTAATTTTTTTGTAACTACTCAGCTGATAACAAATAAATAGAACGCTGATAACGCTGATGATTATGATCAACGTAGATAAAAAAAACTTATTTTATCATAAATTTATCATAAAAATAGATAAAAAATCATATTTAATCATAAGCTATCTGCGTCATCTGCGTTCTATTCCAATACCTGAGTGGTAATATTTCTTTTAAATAATTTCTTACTTTCGCTTTCTTAAATTTCAATTATGAGTTATATTATTTCGGGTATTCAGCAGTTGGGCGTTGGTAATACAAACGTTCAAGAAACATTTACATGGTATCGTAAAGCGTTTGGCACAGATATTAAAATATTTGAAGAGGCTGCGATGGCTGAATTAATGTTGCCATATACTGCTAATAAACCTCATGCTCGCCATGCTATTTTAGCTATCAGTATGAATGGTGGTGGTGGATTTGAGATTTGGCAGTATACAAGTCGTATAGCTCAAAAGGCTGATTTCACAATACAATTAGGGGATATAGGTATTTTTGCAGGAAAAATAAAATCGTATAATATTCAAGAGTCTTATACGCATTTAAAAAAATTCGGCGCAAAATGTTTAACCGAAATTTCCCAAGCTCCCTGTGGAAGAAAGCATTTTTATATCCATGATTTGTGGGAAAATGTGTATGAAGTAATTGAAGAAAAAACATCATGGTATCAGCAAAAAGATTTTAGTACGGGGGGTGTATTAGGCGCTGTTATTGGTGTTAAAGACATTGATAAATCTATAGCCTTATACAAAACAGTATTGGGGTTTGATAAAGTAATTAGTGATACAACAGCTGTATTTGCTGATTGGAGTGGTGTAGAAGGATCTCAGAAAAAATTCAGACGCGTTGTATTACGTAATTCAAAACCACGCGAAGGAAGCTTTGGTCCATTGCTGGGAGATAATGAAATAGAGTTAATTCAAGCATTAGATTATACGCCTCGAAAGATTTTTGAAAATCGGTTGTGGGGAGATTGCGGATTTATACATTTATGTTTTGATATTAAAAACATGAATGCCTTGCAAGAGGCCTGTAATAAAGCCGGGCAGCCATTTACAGTTGACGGAGGGTCGGGTTTTGAAATGGGAGAAGCGGCAGGGCATTTTACCTATATTGAGGATGTTGATGGCACACTCATTGAATTTGTGGAAACTAAAAAATTACCAGTTGTTAAAAAAATTGGTTGGTATTTAGATTTGCGAAAGCGTGATCCTAAAAAAGCATTACCAAATTTTATTTTAAAAGCCTTACGTTTTAGCAGAGTGAAAGATTAAGGCACTTACAATTAATCAGAAGCTAGTATCATTGATGATGCGTTATTGTGGATATTATCGTTTTAATCGAAAATAAACGGTTACATTATTTATATCTGAAATCTGCATCATTGGTTGTTTACTCATTTAAATGATTAGTCTGCGCCCGCAAATTGCATATTTACTCGTTATTAATCTGAATAGAGTAAATTAACTATTTTGTTCATGTCTTATTTTAGTCGATTTTATTTTTTAACTGCTCGAATTTCTTTAAATTTGGTATATAATCATTGAATTTTGTTTAAATAACATTCAATTTTTTTTAATAAAACACTATGGAAAAACTCTCTATTCAAGCTACACAAAATACACCAGTCATAGAATTCGATTTAAAAAAAGGATTGTTAAAAATATCTGGAAGATCAATCCCTGAAAATTCAATTGAATTTTATAATCCCTTATTTTCTGCACTTGATAGTTATTTGGATAACCCAAATGATAAAACGAATATTAATATTCAGTTAGAGTATTATAATAGTAGCTCTTCCGCTTGTTTATTAAGCGTATTTAAAAAATTTGAAAAATTAAATAAAGAAAGAGGTAATGTAACCGTTGACTGGTTGCATGAGGAGAATGATGAAGATATATTAGCTGCAGGAAAAAACTTTAATGGTTTGGTTGATTTGCCTTTTACAATGATATCTATTGCAGAGCAATAAAATTTTCAAATATAATGTACTGTTTTATTTGATAATTAAATATTCTCGCCCTATAATGTTTTCTTACTTTTGATATTCAAAATTTATCAAAAGTAAGATTATAGCAGAATCCAATGACTTCTGGAATTATTGTTATGATTCATTATTGTATTTAGTAGTGTTATTAATTTAATAAAAAAGGCTCAGATATTATCTGAGCCTTTTATCCTTAACAAAAATTAATGATTATTGTTTTACGAAAACGTCTGTAGTATTCGCAGTACCAGCAGATGTAGTTTCAGTATAGCTTAACCCAAAAGTTGTAGCAGAACTTCTAGCGCCTGATCCAGCAAAAGTTCTATCAGTTGGAGTTTGACCAACTTGGATAGCTGTTTGGCTTGGCAAATTGATAGGACTAGTAACGCCTGTGTTACTTACATCAGCAAAAATTGTGTTTAAAGCACCAGTTTTAGCACTACCAGAATAGTAATAATAATCTGAAAACGCACCAAATATTAATCTTTTGTTTACAGTAGAAGAAGCAGTAATTGTTTGAGTATAAGTAGTTGGGCTAAAACCAGTAGTTGTAACAGTACAAGAATAAACACCAGTCATTACATCTAAATCATTAATAACCGTAACATTTCTAACGGCAGTTCCTGTATTTCCAGCTGCATCAGTCGCTGAATAAGTTATTTGATATACACCAGTATGGTTTATGTCTACAGATCCAGTTGTAGTTACTGATATATTACCATCCTTATTGTCATTAGCTGATGCCCCTGGATCAGTAAAAGTACCTCCTAAAGAAATTGTTTTATCTCCACCAGCCATAGTTACTACAGGAGGTGTGATGTCATCTTTTTTACAACTTGTAAAAGTTAAAGAACACGTTAATAGTGTTAAAGCGGATAAAATTGTGATGTTTTTTTTCATGTTTTTTTAAGTTATTAGGCGACAAAAATAATGTTTTTTTAAATACAAAAGGTTACATATTAAACACGAAATGTTACATATTTAAATTTTTAACACTTTTATTTTAAAAATAGAGTTTTAAGATACAGGCATGAGAAAAATAAATACTATTAATTAAGAAATATAAATTATTTTTGCCTAAAATTTAACTTAAATAAAAAAATAATGAAAAAGACTTTAACATTAGTATCCTTATTGGGAATGTTTGCATTCACGGCTTGCGGGCCATCAGCTGCGGAAGTAGAAGCAAAAGCGAAAGCAACTGCTGATTCAATTACAGCAGCAACAGCATTAGCTGAAGAAGCTTCAAAAGCAGCCGCCGCAGAGGCAGAGGCAGCAGCATCGAAGGCATCAGCAGATGCAGTAGTTGCAGCAGCAGCAACTGCATCAGTAGCTAATACTGCAGAGCACAAGCATAATACAACTCCAAAACACACAAAATCAACTACTCCAACAACTACACCTTCAGTGCCTACAAACACTGTTAAAGCTGGTCAAGGAAGAGGATAATTTTTTGTTATTCATATTTATAAAGAGGCTGTCTCAAAAAGACGGCCTCTTTTATTTTTGTTACATTTAAGGTTGATTTTTTCAAAATAATCAATATACAATGACGTCACAATCAGAGTCGCTCCGATTAGCAATTGCCTGCCTCTTGTAATCTCGAATAAAATTTTTCAAAGAGGCAGAAAAATTTTATTCGAGGTGACAAATTGCTTAAAGTAAATAATTAAATAAAAACGTCAATGGCAGCGGATTAGAGATGCTTGATGATAAAGGGTTTTAAGTTCTTCACGCAATAGCGTGAAATCGAACTGACAATAAAAATGGTTATACTAAAAATTTAGTGGAGAGAAGTAAATACATTTAGCTCCAATTTTTTAACGTTTCCAGAAACAAAATAGATTATGTTTTAAGAAAATAGTAAATAGAAAAAGAGCGTAGGACTGTCAAAAATGCGGGCAGAGTGGCGGTGAGACGAGAATTCAAGATTTTAGTTTAGCGATAGCGGAACGTAAAAATCGTAGAATTCCGTGAGGAGCGTGGCGCATATTTTTGACTAGATTTTTTGTTTCTTTTTCATCTATGGAAAAAGATAGAAAGAAAAATAGCCCACTAAGTATTTACTAAAGCCATGAAAATTATTTTTGAGACAGCTTCTTTTTTATAATTAAAAGTTTAGTTATAAGCTAAAGTATCATCTTCAAAAAAGCATCTTCATCAATGATAGATACACCAAGTGATGCCGCTTTTTTTAATTTTTCTGGCCCCATATTATCACCTGCTAATATGTAACTTGTTTTTTTAGAAATTGAACTGGAGTTTTTTCCGCCATGTAGCTCAATCATATCCTTATATTGATCGCGACTGTGTTTAGCAAATACACCGCTAATCACAAACGTTAAGTCTTTTAATTTTTCGCTTCCGCCTTGTTGTTGCTCTTCGCTTAATTCAAATTGTAAACCGGCGTGTTTCAATTTTTTAATGATTTCTTTATTTTTTTCGTTGCCAAAAAAATCAGCAATACTGATGGCAATAATTTCGCCTACTTCATCTATTTCTAATAATTCTTCTTTAGTAGCATGCATTAATACTTCTAATGATTTTACTTTTTTTGCAATTTTTTTAGCTGTTGTTTCTCCTACATGTCGTATACCAATAGCATATAATACTCTTTCAAATGGCACTAATTTAGAGGCTTCTAAGCCTTCAATCAAATTGTTAGCTGACTTTTCAGCCATCCGCTCTAAGGGTAAAATTTGTTCTTTTTTTAAATCATATAAATCCGCAATGGTTTTAACTAAACCAGCATTGAATAATTGTACGATGGTTTCTCCACCTAAGCTATCAATATTCATCGCTTTTCGCGAAACAAAATGCTCGATCCGACCAATCACTTGTGGCGGGCATTCATTTTCGTTAGGACAAAAATGGTTAGCCTCTCCTTCATCACGTTTAAGTTCGGTGTGGCATTCAGGACAGTGGGTAATGTATTTGGTAGCTTCTGTATGAGGTTTGCGTCTTGATAGATCAACTCCAATAATTTTAGGAATAATCTCACCGCCTTTTTCTACAAATACATAATCACCAACACGAACGTCTAATCTTTCAATAATATCAGCATTATGCAGCGATGCACGTTTTACGGTGGTACCTCCTAAAGCAATAGGTTTTAAATTGGCAACTGGCGTAATGGCACCTGTACGGCCAACTTGATAGGTGATGTCTAATAATTCAGTACTCACTTGCTCGGCCTTAAATTTATAGGCAATGGCCCAACGTGGCGATTTAGCAGTGAATCCCAGGTTTTGTTGTTGATTATAATTATTTACTTTAACTACGATGCCATCAATATCATACGGTAGTTCAAAACGTTTTTTATCCCAATAATTAATGAAATCTAATACTTCATCAATGCCATGACATAATTTAGCATCTTCCGAAATTTTAAATCCCCATGTTTTTGATGCATGCATATTTTCAATATGTGATTGATGAGGCAAATTTTCACCCAACACATAATATAAAAAACAATCTAATTTACGTTTGGCAACTTGTGCGGAGTCTTGCATTTTCATAGAGCCGGATGCCGCATTACGAGGGTTTGCCATCAAGGCATCGCCAATTTCTTCACGTTCTTTATTTAGAGTGTTAAATACTGGGCGAGGCATAAATACTTCACCACGTATTTCAAATTTATCAGGGTACTTTCCTTTCAAATTTAAAGGAATGGATTTTATTGTTTTTGCATTCGTTGTTACATCATCCCCTTGAACGCCATCACCACGGGTAATAGCTTGTGTTAATTTTCCGTTTTCGTAAATTAAACTTATGGATAAACCATCAAATTTTAATTCACACACATAATCTATTTGGTTACTAAGCTCTGTTGAAGTATCAAATAAATTGGTGACTGAGGCTGTCGGAGCTATTCCTAACCCTTCGCGAACACGTCTGTCAAAATCGAGTAAATCTTCTTGATTATAACTATTACTTAGAGATAGCATTGCGTATTGATGCTTGACTGACTTAAAGTTTTTGGTGATCGTGCCACCAACACGCTGGCTTGGAGAGCTGGGTGATAAAAATTCAGGAAACTGTTTTTCTAACGAAATTAATTGTTCGAGTAATATATCAAAATCAAAATCGCTAATTGTAGGCTTATCTAACACATAATAATTATAATTATGTTGTTCAATTTCTGTAGAAAGTTGATGAATTTTATGTTTTGCTTCGTTAGGAATCATATTTCAGTTAAATTTCAATGACAAATTTGTTGTTTTTAAGCCATATTTCATTGTAAATTTATAAGTATAAATTAACACGTTTTATAATAGTTGTAATTCTGATTGGTTTATTTCTTAAATTTGCATTAGTGAAAAAATTCTTAGTCATATTTTTTTCTATTTTTTATTTAACTTCTACAAGTGGAATTTCTATTAATATTCACTATTGTGGTGGTAAAATAAAGCATATTTCGTTGTTTAGCAGTAGCGAAAAAGGCTGTTGTGGAAAGAAAAAAATGAGTAAGAAATGTTGCAAGGATAAAGTATCTTATTTTAAAATTAAGGACAATCAGCAGGCTAACCAATCTGCTAAAATCATTAGCCCTATTTCTAAAATTACTCCAGTAGTTTTACCTATTTTTAAGTTTGATAGGTATATTGTTTATACAAACCTTCCTGTTTTAAATTATCACGCCCCCCCCGTCTCATACGACAATCCTTTATACCTGAAACATCGGGTATTATTAATCTGATTTCTTTTTAATTTAATTAACCCAACTATACATATAGTTATGGGGTTTCAGTGCTAACTATCATTTTGATAAATTGAGCGCAAACTATTTTCTAAATCAATTTTTAAACTATAAAACCGAATAACATGAAAAAAACAATTCTATCAATAGCCGCTGTTGCTTTCACTTCAGCATCATTATTTGCACAAATTCCAAACAATGGATTCGAAAACTGGACAAGCATGGGGTCATACAGTAATCCTGATGGATGGGATCAATTAAATAATTTAACAGCTAGTGCGAGTATTTATACATGCACTAAAGGAACACCTGGATTTGTTGGAACGGGATATTTAAAATTAGTATCAAAAACTGTAGGTACAAATGTTGCACCTGGTATAGCTGTTAGTGGTTTAATTAATATATCTGCTATGAAGCCTAAATCAGGTTTCCCATATACTGGGCAACCACAAAAATTAACGGGAAGCTGGCAGTATATGGCATCTGGAGCTGATGCAGGTTTTATTTCCATTATCTTAACAAAGTGGAATTCAACATCTATGAAGCGTGATACTATTGCTAAAGCGAACCAAGTTCTTTCTGGTATGGCAATGAGTTGGGCAACATTCAACATCAATTTAACCTATAAAAGCTCAGCGTTGCCTGACAGTGCAATTATTGTATTATCAGCAAGCGGAGCAACGCCAGTAGCTAATAGTTATTTGTATGTAGATAATTTATCTTTTGCAGGAAGTGTGGCTGGTATTAATAATATTGATAATTATGTATCTAACATAAATACGTATCCAAATCCTACTTCAGATAATATCAATGTTGAATTATATGCACAAAAAGTATCTATTATTAAATTACAATTAGTTGATATAACTGGAAAATTAATTAAAGAAATTAATGTTGGTGAAGTTCAAGGTAATTATAAGCATACTATCAGTACGACAGGTATTTCAAAAGGTGTTTACTTTTTAAAAGTAACAGCTAATGATGCTGTTGAAACTAAAAAGATTATTATTCAATAACAACATAGGGGAGTTCAACTCCCCTATTATTACATTAATAAACATTTACACAAGAAATATCCATCACACTAACAAAGCAAATGCTATGAAGGCGATAGATATATGGCACGGTAATAAAAAAGCAATAAAGATTTACTCATGAAACATTTATTAAAAGCAGGTTTGATGTTATTTACAATAACGGCAAGTGCGCAAACTCAATTAGCAATTCCAGATACGTTAGTTGGACCAAATTTTACATTAAACATGCATAAGGACAGTGTGCAGTTTTTTTCTGTTGGTAAAAAATCACAAACGTATGCTTTTAATCAATATAAGTATTTAGGACCCACGCTTATTTTCAATAAAGGAAGTAATGTGAACATAACAGTTAATAATCAAATTGGAGATACAACTACTGTTCATTGGCACGGATTGCATGTAGCTGCTGTTAATGATGGAAGTCCGCATACGCCAATTATGCCGGGTGCCAGTTGGAATCCACAATTCACCATTATGGATTATGCTTCAACTTATTGGTACCATCCGCATACTCATAAAAAAACAGCTAAACAAGCAATTAAAGGTGCTGCGGGATTAATTATTGTAAGAGATCCACAGGAGGCTGCCCTAGTATTACCGAGAAGATATGGCGTTGATGATTATCCAATTATAGTTCAATGCCAACAATACGATTCAAATAATCAAGCCATGTCTATGGGTATGGAAGATAGTACTCTTTTGGTAAATGGAGCCAGAGCAAATTATGGACATTTAGTGTATGGAAATTTTCCTGCACAAGTTGTACGTATGCGTATTTTGAATGCTTCGGGCGAGCGTTGTTTTAATTTTGGTTTTACCGGGAATAAACAGTTTTATCAAATTGCGTCTGATGGTGGTTTACTAAATACTCCAATTGCAAGCACACGTGTTATGCTCGCTCCAGGAGAACGCGCTGAAATTTTAATTAATTTTACCGGCATGAATGGACAAACTCTTTATTTAATGAGTTATGCTTCCGAAATAGCATCAGGTGTGCAAGGAGGGCCTACTATGCCAATGCCTCCGGGCAGTCCGCCAATGGATAGCCCATTAAATGGCGTTAATTTTAATATCTTAAAGATTAATGTTTCTCCTCAAACAGTTAATCCGGTTCTTACTATTCCAGTATCACTTGTTACTAATACGCCATACACTGTGGCTCAGGCTGCCATTACAAGAACAATTAACATGACTGCAATAACGATGATGAGCATGGATGGGCCATTTTATTTTAATAACCAATCATTTGATATGATGCGCATTGATTATAAAATTCCTTTGAATAATATTGAAATATGGCAATTAACAAATTCAACGATGGTTGCTCATCCGTTTCATATACATGATGTGCAATTTTATGTGTTAGATAGAGATGGTAATCTACCTCCGTTAAATGAACGAGGACGAAAAGATGTGGTATTAATTAATTCAAATGAAACGGTTAGATTCATTACAAAGTTTGAAGACTTTGCAGATTCCTTAAATCCTTACATGTATCACTGCCATGTATTAATGCATGAAGATGATGGTATGATGGGACAATTTATAGTTAAGCCTGCTTCAGGAGTGGGAATAAAAAACTTTAAATTAAACGATGTTACGGTTAAAGTATACCCTAATCCTGCAAATGATATAATGAATATTGATATCAACGAAATTGATCATACTCAGCCATTACAACTAACAATTTATGATGTGCTTGGTAAAACCGTTTATTCATCTTCACTGTCTCAGATGCTAAATACTGTTAACACATCTCATTGGAGTAAGGGAGTTTATACGATTAGTCTTTCACAAAATCAAAACAGTATTTACAAAAAAATAATTATAGAATAATATGCAAACTATAAAATACATACTAGTAATAATGACAACATTAGTTTTTATTTCTTGTGGAGAAAAAACAAGTAATGTAGCTAGTACAACGGCTTCAACAATAACAACAACAGATGGAATAACAACCTCTACCTTTAAAGTATGGGGAAACTGTGAGATGTGCAAAGAAACCATAGAAGGCTCTTTGAAAACAGAAGGCATTACTAAAGCAGATTGGAATGTTGACACTAAAATATTGACAGTTGAATTTGATACAGTGAAAATTTCACTGGATCAAATTCAAAAAAGTGTGGCGTCAGTTGGCTATGATAATGAAAAATATAAAGGTGATGATAAGGCTTATAGTGAGTTAGCAGATTGTTGCCAATATGATAGAAAGTAAATAATAAAAGCATCATGAAATCAATACTTAAAATATCTATCAGTGTTTTTATAATGAATTTAGCATTTAGTATAAACGCACAAACCGTAAATGTGTCAAATTTTATAGTATTAAAGAGTGAAAAACAAGCATTGTTACACTGGGTAATTGATAGCGGCTTAACGTGTAATGGCGTTAGTATTTTTCGCTCTAATGATAATTCTAATTTTACTGAAATTGGTCATATAGCTGGTATTTGTGGTAGTTCAAGCTCTCCTACTAAATATGATTTTACGGATGTAAACCCCAATATATATGGTACTAATTATTATAAATTACGTTTTGGTACTATTCAGTTTTCGGAGGTACAACAATTAGATTTTAATTATGTAGATAGTAAAACAATAAAAATAAAACCTAATCCAGCAAATGAGGTATTAAATATTGAATTTAAAAATGATAGAAACGAGCCCTTTGTTTTAAAAATAATTGATTTTGATGGGAATTTAGTTTATCAAAATAGCTCGGTAACAACTACTCAACTATCCATAAATATTGCACACTTAGCGTTAGGTAATTATTTTGTACAACTTGACGACAATAAGGGTAAGCTGATTTCAAAACAACTAATTATTTCAAAATAATACCAATGCAAAATATTCTACTAATACAGTATAAAGAAAGCAAATATGAACTCAAGGATAAAAAAATAAATAGTAATGTTTAAACTTTCAAAATATTTTTATTTTATTTTCTTAATAGGAAATTTAATATGTTCGAAATTAAGTGCGCATACACCTCCTGTGCCTGATTTTTCTATTATAAATGCGTGTTATGGAGATTCCACAAAATTCATTAATCAATCCATTGGTGGTATATATTCGATGTGGGTTATTAAAAAATGGAATCCCGTGTTAAATGATACGCTATCGATAGACACACTTTATACAACGAATTTAACATATTTGTTTCCTTCACAAGGTATTTATTATATTATGTTGCAAGAAAATAATGGTCATATAGTCACTATCACAAAAGAGATAATAATAGGAACAATTACTAAAGCTAAATTTGATTTTCAAAATTGCACAAATCAATTTCTGAATATGTCAACTTGTGTTTCGTCATTTTTGTGGAAATTTGGAGATGGCACTACCTCTTCACTTCCCTCGCCAATACATCAATATGCAGATACAGGGACTTATGTTGTTAAATTAATAGTTTACAAGGGAGCAACGAGTGATACACTAATAAAATCAATTAAGATAGCCTCAATAGGTTATCCAAATCCAGTATTTACAGTAACATTGTCTAATGACACGGTGTATTGTAAAATAACGGGAGGTATATGGTCCGCTAATAATCTGACTTGGTACTATAGTGATGGAGCTTCATCAACTTCTGCAAATACATTTCATGTGTTTCAAGATACAGGTACTTATAATGTAAGGCTCAGATTGATTAATGGTTGCGGAATGTTTATAAAAGACACATTGGTAACTGTAAATTATTTAATAACAGCTATCAATAATATTCAACCGTCCAAGTCAAATAATATTATTTATCCAAATCCTTCAAATCATTTCATTACCGCATATACAGCTAGCAAAGAGCTAATACAATATGTTAGTATATATAATTTATACGGACAAAAAATAATAGAGGAAAAAGGCTCTGAAAAATATCAAGTGATGGATATTAGTCAATTAGAAAGTGGGTCATATATTTTATGTATTAAAACAGAAACTAACTTTTATTATAACAAATTTAATAAAGAATGAGGTTATACATCAAAAGATGGTTTTCGATTGAAGCTAGGTTTATTAATAATATAATATAAAATGAAAACAACAATAAAAATAATTCCGGTAATGATAGCAATACTATTTTATACAAGTAGTAACGCACAAATTAAAAATGCAAGAACAGAAACTGTAAAAATATACGGGAACTGCGGTATGTGTAAAACAACTATTGAAAAAGCGGGGGCTGTAAAAAAACAATCTAAAGTACTGTGGGATAAGGAAAGTAAACTTGCAACCTTAACATATAATTCGAAAACAACAACTCAAGATGTAATATTAAAACGTATTGCTTTAGCTGGATATGACAATGAAATATTCCTCGCACCTGATGATGCTTATGCAAAACTACCAGAATGTTGTAAGTACGAGCGAAAGAAAACATCTACGGCATCGGTTACGCCTAAAAACGAAACTGCTGTGCAGGATACTATTTCAAAAGAAACTGTAAACCCTTTAACAGAAGTTTACATAGCTTATTTTGGCTTGAAGGATGCCTTAATTATGAACGACGGTACTACTGCAAGTGGCAAAGCTAAAGAACTATTTAAAGCAATTGATAAAGTTCCTATGGATAAAATGACTTCCGAAAAACATGTGGTATGGATGAAATATATGACTAAACTTTCTTATGATGCTGAACACATTAAGGGGGTGACAGAAACGGAACACCAGAGAGAACATTTTAGTTCGTTATCAAAAAACATGTTTGAAGTCATGAAAGTGATTAAGCCTGCTTATCCAGTTTATTACGATCATTGCCCTATGTATAGTGATGGTAAAGGTGGCGATTGGATTAGTAAAGAGTCTTCTATAAAAAATCCATTCTACGGAAGTCAAATGTTGACTTGTGGTAAAATAGTTGAAACATTAAAGTAAATTTTAAAGCACTCATCTATTCATAATTATGAAAGTTCTAAAGTGGTTGTCAAAAAAATTATTATTATTTGTAATAATTTTGTTGATGTATCCAACACTAATTCTCGCACAAAAAACGGTTCGGTACGATTTATATATCCGTGATACAATTGTAAACTTTACAGGAAAAGAAAAAAGAGCAATTGCCGTAAACGGACAAATACCTATGCCAACACTTACCTTTACAGAAGGTGATACAGCAGAAATTTATGTGCATAATGAGTTAAATGAAAAAACATCTTTGCATTGGCATGGTTTGTTTTTACCCAATAAAGAAGATGGTGTGCCATATCTTACACAAATGCCTATAAAACCACACACAACACATTTGTATAAATTCCCAATTATACAGCACGGCACACACTGGTATCATAGCCACTCGGGCCTACAGGAGCAAATAGGCATGTACGGTTCGTTTATTATGAACAAACGGGAAGATGATAAAAAATTTAGAAAAGGTATTGATGATTTGCCCACTATACCAATGGTTTTGAGTGAATGGACAAATTACAATCCAAAAAATGTTCACCGAATGTTACACAATGCTACCGATTGGTTTGCTATAAAAAAAGGAACGACGCAAAGTTATGCCGAAGCTATAAAACATAAAAATTTTAAAACTAAACTTAAAAACGAATGGAAACGAATGTTGGCAATGGATGTTAGCGATGTTTACTATGATAAATTTTTAATAAATGGGAAAAACGAAAATCAACTTTCGCAATTTAAAGCAGGCTACAAAGTTCGATTACGAATTTCAAATGGTGGTGCATCCACGTATTTTTGGTTGACTTATGCAGGTGGTAAAATAACAGTAGTTGCCAATGATGGAAATGATGTTGAGCCGGTTGAGGTAGACCGATTAATGATTGCCGTTTCAGAAACCTACGATGTTATTGTTACCATCCCAAATGATAGCACCTCTTACGAATTTTTAGCGACTTCAGAAGACAGAATAGGCTCAGCTTCATTGTATATTGGCAAAGGCATTAAACAATTGATATCACCATTACCAAAATTAAAATATTTTGAAGGCATGAAGATGATGAATGGCATGATGAAGATGAATGGGGATTTAGATGATATGGGCATGCAAATGAGTCTTAATCAAATGGATATGAATGTGGTAATGTATCCGGAAATTACGGGAGTAGAGAAGAAAAAAACGGATATGAAAATGGAAGGTATGGATATGGGAAACAACCAAAATCAATACAATTCAAATGCTCTTTCAGATATTGTCACCTTAAATTATGCGATGTTAAAATCGCCAATTAATACAAGTCTTCCAAAAGATGCGCCAGTTAAAGAATTACGGTTCGAGCTCACAGGAAACATGAATCGTTATGTGTGGAGCATAAATAATAAAGTAGTTTCTGAAGCTGACAAAATTTTAATTAAAAAAGGCGAAAACATAAGAATAATAATATACAATGGCTCTATGATGCGTCATCCAATGCACTTGCATGGGCATGATTTTAGATTATTAAACGGGCAAGGTGATAATGCGCCATTAAAAAACATTGTAGATATCATGCCAATGGAAACAGACACTTTGGTATTTAATGCTAATGTAGATGGAGATTGGTTTTTTCACTGTCATATTTTATATCACATGATGAGTGGAATGGGCAGAGTATTAAGTTATGAAAATCAAGTGCCTAACCCATTAATTCCAAATTCCAAATATGCGTATCGTAAATTAAAAAGCGATGATAGAAAGCTTCATTTTATGGGCCAGAATGATTTTGCTTCTAATGGGAATGATGGAGAGGCTATGTTGGCAAGCACGCGTTGGAAGTTATCATCAGAATGGCGTTTAGGTTATCAAGACATGCATGGTTATGAAGTCGAAACACATCTTGGGCGTTATATTGGTAAAATGCAGTGGTTTATGCCTTTTATTGGCTTTGATTGGAGGTATCGAAAACATGGAATTAATTTTCAAGAAGAAAATATTTTTAAACAAAAGGATACTAAAGATACCCGTCAAGCTTTTTCAATTGGTTTTTTATATACGTTACCAATGTTAGTTCATTTTGAAGCTGAACTTTTTACAGATGGCACAGTTCTTTTACAATTGAAACGAGAAGACATACCCCTTACAAAACGTTTAAGAATGGGATTGATGTTAAATTCAGATAAAGAATATATGATTGATTTAAAATATATTATAGCTAAAAACATCGGTATTAGAACGCATTACGATAGTGATATGGGATTCGGAGTAGGCCTTAATCTAAATTATTAACTTTACAACCTTTAAAATTTATACTATGATTATCAGAATTTAAAATATTTTCAAAAATCGAAACTGATAGTACAACTAAAAATTATTTAAAATCAAAAAAACCATGAAAACTCTATTACTCATTATCGCTTTTTTATTTTCAATACATAGTCAAGCGCAAACAACTATTAAAACAGTTACACTATCAGTAAAAGGAAACTGTGATCAATGTAAGGAGCGTATTGAAAATGCGGCGGACATAAAAGGCGTAAAAACCTGTGTATGGAACGAAAAAACAAAAGTAGCAACCATAGTTTTTGATACAAAAAAAACAACACTTGAGCTTATAGAAAAAGCCATTGCTAATGCCGGACACGAAACATCAGCGCAAAAAGTAGATGATAAGGCATATAATGCATTGCCAGATTGTTGTAAATATAAATCGACTGACTGTAAGAAAAAATAACAGCTGATGCAAAAAAGAATAGCGTTTGTTCTTATAGGTTTATGCGGTGTCTTTAACAGTTTTTCGCAATTGAAAGGGCGTGTGTTAGAAATTTCATCCAACAGCGATACAATTTCAGTACCTGGCGTTATTTTATTGTGGAGTCATTCTTCTATTAATACAACTACCAATGAAAATGGATTTTTTAATATAAAAAACTCAACCCTTTCAAAAACCCTATTAATAAAGGCAACTGGCTATCAATCCGATTCAGTATCAATTAATGATACAACTAAGTTTATTACCTTGATTTTAAAAAACGGTGTAGAGTTAAATCAAGTAGATGTTGTATATGAATCTACAGGCACGGAGCTTTCATACTTAAATCCTATGAAAATGGAAACGTTGAATGAGCGTTCTTTAATGAAAGCCGCTTGTTGTAATTTATCCGAAAGCTTTGAAACGAATCCAAGTGTAGATGTAAATTTTGCTGATGCGGTTACCGGAACTAAACAAATACAAATGCTTGGTTTATCCGGACAGTATGCCCAAATCACCAAAGAGAATATGCCTTACTTACGTGGTTTAGCAAACGGGTATGGTTTAAGCTTTGTCCCTGGAACATGGATTCAATCCATACAATTAAGTAAGGGGGCAGGCTCCGTCATTAACGGTTACGAGAGCTTTACAGGACAAATCAATACAGAGTTACAAAATCCTGAAACGTCAGATAAATTAAATTTTAATACCTATGCAAATCAAAACGGACGTAATGAATATAATTTGAACGCAAAACATCGGTTTAACGAAAAATTTTCTGTAGGATTATTATCACACACGAGCTTCAATCCGTTAGTGCAAGACATGAATCAGGATGGCTTTGCAGATATTCCTATTGGTAAGCAATACAACGTGATGAATAAATATAGTATTCATACAAAAAAAGGATTTGAAGCACAAGTAGGAGGAGGTTATTTAACAGATGAAAGAACTGGAGGACAATTTACAACTACCATCAAAAATGATTCGTTGCCCTTATATCAAATTGGGATAAATAATAAAAAGTGGGAACTGTATAGTAAAACAGGATTTGTAATTAAACGTAAACAAGCTACTAGTATGGGTTTGCAGTTATCTTATTTAAATCATGATCAACATAATTTTTATGGATTAACTAATTATAACGGATTGCAGCAAACGTTTTATGCTAATTACATATTTCAAAGCTTTATTAAAACAACCGATAATACCTATAAAGTTGGCGCCAGTTTTATGAATGATAAGGTTGATGAAACATTTAAATTATTTAAGTATAATCGTGATGAAAAAGTTGGTGGTGCTTTTGTTGAGATTGCTCACAACTCTGGCGATAAGTTTAATATAGTGGCAGGCTTAAGAGCAGATTATCACAACTATTATGGATTATTTTTTACACCACGTTTACATGCTCGGTACGCACTTCATAAAAATAAAACCGTGTTTAGAGTAAGTGGTGGTAGGGCATTAAAGACAGCTAATATTTTTGCTGAAAATACAGCCCTCATGGCAACATCACGCACTTGGATTATTGAGTCAAGTGATTTAGCCATGCCTTATGGTTTAAAGCCTGAAACAGGTTGGAATTACGGGCTAAATTTTACGCAAAAACTCACTTTAAATTATCGAGAGGCATACATTACTGTTGATGCCTATCGCACTGATTTTACACAGCAAGTGGTGGTTGATTTAGATAATCAAACTCAACAAGTTTCTATTTATAATTTAAAAGGTATGTCTTATTCCAATACAGCTCAAGTAGAATTTGGTTGGGAAATCCGTAAACGCTTAAATATTAAAACAGCCTATAGATATGTTGATACTAAAATGACTTATAAAACAGGATTGCTTCAAAAAGCCCTTGTATCCATGCATAGAGCATTTGTGAATATTAGTTATGAAACAAAAAACAAGCATTGGTTATTTGATGCAACGCTTCAGTATAACGGAAAAAAGCGATTGCCACAAACAACAGCTAATCCATCGGAATACCAACGAGCAAATTATTCACCAGATTTTTATAATATATTAGCTCAAATAACATACGTTACAAAAATTAAAAAAACAGACTTTAATATATACGTTGGTGTCGAAAATTTATTGGATTACAAACAAACTAATCCCATTGTTGCCA
>JAYVDU010000665.1:0-7713 GCA_043749245.1 Bacteroidota bacterium
CATGCTAGTTGCAATAATTATTGCAGAAAGTAATGTTTTTTTCATGATTATTTTTTAATTTGTTAAGTATCAAATATAATCATACTTTATTAATTAAATACTATTTGAGGAATGTAAGATGTTAGTTAATGCTAATATGATTTATATAATAAAAAATCCCGATAAGAATTCTTACCGGGATTTTAATAATAATTATAATTCTAATTATTTGCTTAACACTATACGTTGAACCATTTTGTCTTTGCCATTGCTAACCGTTACAAAATAAACACCGTTGTTAAATCCAGATAAATCTAAAGAAAGTAAATCGTTAGAAATACCATCGTATTTATTATTTACTAAAACTTGACCTAAAGCAT
Source organism: Bacteroidota bacterium (assembly GCA_043749245.1). Taxonomy (GTDB): domain Bacteria; phylum Bacteroidota; class Bacteroidia; order B-17B0; family Aurantibacillaceae; genus UBA4416. The sequence continues at coordinate 360 of JAYVDU010000665.1, forward strand.
TAGCTACAGAAATATTTAAGTTTTCTTTATCTTGTAAAATTACAGCAATATTTATTAAGCCTGCAGTTGGATTTGGTAAAATAGTTACATTAGAACTTAAACCTAAATTTTTAGAAATACCAGTAGCAACTGCGGTACCACAAACATTTGGATAAATAGATAAACTAGCTTTGTAAGTTGTTCCCCAACCGCTTGCTGAACCCATATCATACCAAATATTATCAGTTTGTCTTTCCCAACCAAAATTAGTAGTTGCTCCATTTTCATTATAAATAACTATTGTATCACCTGCTGTTGTTGGAATAGTTAATGCAGCAAAAAAACCTGATGCTGGAGCAATAACTGGAGTGGCAAAAGTAAATGGGAAAAGGAAAAAACTACTGGTAGTGCTAGTATGAGCTGCAAGGATTTGTGATATTGAAGCTGTAGCTGAAGTAATTGACGAACCAGCAGGGCCTGATGCCATTGATCCATTATAGATAGAACAAGTTACTGTAGCTGCAGAACCAGTTATTCCGCGAGTTGAAGATTTGTAAAACCCAAAGGATACGCCTGTAATTGTGGGGCTTGAGACAGAAGCAAAAGTAGTTGCTGGGAAAAAATTTGACTTTTCTAAATCACCGTAACAGTTTGTACCATTAACAAATCCAGAAGCGCAAGAAGTTGACGTCGCAACAACATTAATTACAACTGAAGTTGTAGTTTGTGTAGTTATTTGAACGCAAGTTGACGTGCTTACTGCATTAATTATTGAGCTAGCATTAACAATAGCTATGTTATTATTAGCAGTTTGGCCTGATTTTACAGTTTTTCCGTTTGTTTGTGCTATAGCACAAACAGATAATCCAATTGAAGCAATTGTAAGTAATGTTTTTTTCATGATTGTTTATTTAGGTTATTTTTTATTTTCTCAAATATATAAATAACTTTTTATTCATATTAAAAAAACAAAAAATTAACAGAATTAGTTTGCTATAAACATTCATATTTTACTAATATTAAAAATAGACGGTTCGTTTTTATGTAAATTCTTGTTAATTAGCATCATTATACTAAATATTTTAGATAAATTTGAGTTTGAATCTGAACCCTATTAGACATATTTTCCGTATAAGTGGCATGCGAATGTGCGGCTTCATCTTTTTTTTGACAATAACCTATTGCTCAGTTGGTTATGCTCAAGTTAAAAACGAAGACGATTTAAAAAAACAAGCAGAAAAATATTTTGAAGATGAAGACTATAATTTAGCTTATAAATTATATGCCCAATTAGTTTCCAATTACCCTAGAGATCCTGAGTTCAATTACCGGTTGGGAGTTTGTATGCTTTATACCGAACCAGATAAAAAGAAACCTTTTTCGTATTTAAAAATAGCGACCAATAATCCAAAGGACGCTCCAAAAGATGCTAAATTTTATTTAGCAAAAACATACCACATGAATTACCAATTTGACGAAGCACTCAAATTGTACAATGAATACAAGCAAATTGGAAGCTCATCTTCTATTAAAAAGTTACAAGTAGATAGAGAAATTGAAGCGTGTAAAAATGGAAAGCGATTATTAGCGAACCTGTCCGACTTGGTCGTTATTACAAAAAAACAATTAAACGAAGCAGATTATTTTAGAAGTTACGATTTACATGATATTGGAGGAAAATTATTAGTGAAACCTGATGAGTTTAGATCATCAACCGACAAAAAGAAAAAAGAAAAATCAGTCATTTACTTACCTCGTAATGGCGAACGTATTTATTATTCGAGTTATGGCGAAAGTGGCGATAGAGGACGCGATATTTTTTATGCGAATAGACTTCCTAATGGTAGCTGGAGCAAGCCTCAACCAATGCCCGGGCCTATAAATACTGAATACGATGAAGACTATCCTTTTTTGCATCCTAACGGAAAAACACTTTATTTCAGTTCCAAAGGACACAACAGTATGGGCGGTTATGATATTTTTAAAACCACCTATAATGATGAAACTCAAACGTGGGGTAAGCCTATTAACTTAGACTTTCCGATAAATTCACCTGATGATGATATCCTTTTCGTAACAGATTCACTTGAAAAAACAGCCTATTTTAGTACAGGAAGATATAGTCCCTATGGAAAAATTGACGTGTTAAAAATTAATACAGAACGCCGACCAATGAATTTTGCTGTATTAAAAGGGACAGTTTTAAAAGAAGAAGTAACGCAGAGCTTGAAATCAAAAATAACGGTAAAAAACATTGCTAACGGAGAAATCGTTGGCGTATATCAAGCACAAGATAATGGTGATTATAATATGGATTTACCAAATGGTGGTAAATTTATATTTACGGTGGAAACACCAGGATTAACAACTCAATCGGAAGGCGTAACAATTCCTATTGCTTATTCCCTGAAACCATATAAACAAGTTATTTCTTATGATAAAAAAATATTAAAAATCATCAATTATTTTGACGGACAAATTGCCGATGAAAATTATGCCATGATGATTGATTTGATTGAGAAAAAAGCTAAGTTAGAAGTAAACGAAAATGAACCTTATAATAATAATCTAAAAAACACAACCAACAATCAAACCGCAGGAAATGACAATGCAAGCCTAAACGCAGTTAAAACAGGCAATCCAAGCATTAATAGTGCAGGTAATGATAATGCCTCAAAAACGAATACCAATAAAAATATTACAAATGAGCAATTACTTGAAATGGCTAAAACAGATGCCAAGGAAGCAAGTGAAGAAGCTGTTAAATTAAAAAAAGAGGCGGAAGAGGCATTTGGATTAGCTACACAAAAAACAGCTGAAGCAATTGCTAAACAAAAAGAAGCAGATGATATGCTTACAAACGCAAATACGATTAGTGATGTTTCTAAAAAAAATGAAGCATTAAAAAAAGCAACTGATTTGAAAGAAGATGCTAAAATAGCGTCAGATGTGGCGAATACTGCCACCAACATGGCTAAAAAATTAGAAGTAGATGCTAATTTACAACAGCAAGAAGCAGATTTAACAAATCAGTATATCAAAGAAATTGAGGCTGTTACAAAAAACAAAAACAATAAAGAAGCGCTCGCAAAACTTGAACAAATACAAAAGCAATTAGATGAATTATCTAAACAAAAAAATCAATCAGATGAGTTGTTCACTTCATTGAAGGCTGAATCAGAGTTAAAACAAAACGAGTTAAAAAAATCGGAGAAGAAAAGTAACGATATTTCTGCTGAAATAAATACAATAAATAATGAAGCAAAAGAATTAGAAAAAGATTTATCGAACGAAACAGATAACTCGATTAAAGAAAATATCAAATCTCAAATAAAAGAATTAACTAATGAAATTGATTCGAAGAATAAAGATTTAACTATTAATAATCAAAAAAATGAAAGCCTTAAAAACGAAATTGAAGGCGTAAACAAAGAGATTGAAATTGCCGCTAAAATGTTGAATGAAAAAACAGATGGCTTTGTTACAACCAATGATAATAGTGATAAAACGGAAGGAACGGTTAATACGAATACATTACCCACAAATACTATTACTACTTTAAATTACGAAGGAGTTACATCTAAATACAAAAATGAAATAACTACCAATCCCATAAATAAGGAAGATATCGTAAAACAAAACGAGGCTATCACTAATTATAATAAAGATGTTAATGATTTAATTGCGATTGATAAAAATGAAATTGCTAAATCAAAAGATGCAACTGAAAAGAAAAAATTAAATGAAGAAATTAATAAACTAGAAAAACAAAAATCAGAAAACGCCAAACTAATTGCATCAAATAACTCTAAAATAAAGGAAATAGACTCTAAGCAAATAGCCAATAATACAGGTAATAACACGAATAATCTAACTTCTGAAATTATTGATGCTAAATATAAAAACGAATTAACAACCAACCCTACAGCTAAAGATGATATCATAAAACAAAATGAGGTTATCACGAATTACACTAAAGATATTGTTGATTTAATTAATACAGATAAGACTAAATTATCTTCGTCTAAAAATACTACAGACAAACAGAAATTAAATGATGAAATTCAAACATTAGAAAAACAAAAATTAGAGAATGATAATTTATTGGATCTAAATAACACTAAAATAAGCCAATTAGAGAATAACACTATAACAAGCAATGCTACTAATACTGCTTCCGTAAACGATAATGCCGCAATTAACACTAGTACTAATACTAATAATGAATCAAACAACACCGTAACAAATGTATCCGCCTCAAATGCCGATATAAAAAATGAAACGGGCGACAACAGTGCTTATATTAACGAATTAGAAAAATTAAAAAATAATTTAAATGAAAATTTAAAAACTGCGAACGATTTTTTTAATTACAATAATTATAAAGAAAATTCATCTGTAACTCTTAAAGAAAGTGCTAGTCAAAAATATAATGCCGCGGTAAAAAACGAGTCGGATTTGACTTCGTTAATTAATAAAACAGAATCTGACTTAAAACTTGCAACGAGTGCCGATGCCTTATCAATTGAAGCTGATGCCTTAAGTAACAAAGCTTTTAAAGAGCGACAGGAATCGGCAACAAAAACGGGTTCAGAAAAAGAGTCTCTTTTAAATCAAGCGATTGAAGATGAAAAATTAGCACTTACTAAAAAAACACAATTAGCCGAACTTAATCAAAAGGAGAACAAAGAAAAATTTGAAAATAATGTCACAAATTTAGAAGAGTTAAAAAAGTTGACTGGAACTAAAACAAGCAATGACATTTCTCAAGCAAATATGCTAATTGACGAAGCTATTATTAATTTAAATCAAGCTAAAAAAATAAGACAAGAAGCTGATGCTTATCCAAACGGATCTGCGAAGCTTGGCGGATATAGCAACGCGGAAGAAAAAGAAAACGAAGCTTTGTTTAAACAGCAAAAGGCTATAGACGCTTTAATTAAGGCAAACCCAAGCTATAAATTTAAAACACTGACCAAACCTACTAACCCGACTGAAGCAGTAGCTGCGGTAAATAATGAATTATCAAAAACATCACAAACACAAATAGACGCTTTCTTAGCTTTAAGTAAAGCCAATCAAAACGAATTAAAATTACAAGGAGATAAATTAACGGCTAGTTCTAATTTTAAAATTGCGGTAAACAAAACTGCGCAAGATTTAAAATCGAAGTCTGATGAATTAAAAAAAGAAGCGCTGGATATAGTTGAACACAAAGCATTAACATTAAACCCTACAGAAAAAGCAACGGCATTATTAGAGGCTAACAAAAAAGAAATTGAAGGTATAAAATTATTAAATGAAGCGAATGATGCCTTAAATAGCAACAATTCCTTAGCTGGTAACAATACCACTTTTGTTACTGTAAATACAAATACAGCAACGACTGTTGCAACTCAAACTACTACTAATCAAACTGAGGTTACTAATTCTGTGATTGGAAATGAGAGTTCATCTAACACCAATACAACAACGGTAGCATCAAATAATAAAACAGATAATGCTATCAAAACAAATTCAGCGGTAACAAACCAAACGAAAGATAACAATCAAGGTAATGATAACTTAATCAATACTAAAACAGATAATGCTACTTTATCAAATTCAGTGGTAACGAATAATAATAATACTGAGGTTAAAGATAATACTGCCAGCATAACTAATAATGGCATTGGCGATGAGGCTAAAAAATTAAAAGCAAGTTTAAATAATACTACCGAAAATAATTTAGCTCAATTTAATGCATATACCAACAACGAAGCTATTTCATTAAAAAATAAAGCTTTAGAAAAAATTAATCAAGCACTTGGCGAAGATAAAAACCTAAGCTCTGCTATAGATAATGTAGTGAAAGATGCGTCGCAAAACTCATCAGTAGGCTCACTCAATCAGCAATCTATTAGCACACTTATAACTGATGCAGACAAATTAAATGATGATGCATTTAAGCTTCGTAAATCTGCCGCAACAAAAACAGGCGATGAAAAAGAGAAAGATTTAAATGATTCTAAAACACTAGAAACACAAGCTTCTGTTAAAAAAATAGAAGCAGCCTCAGAGCAACAACAATTGAATACAGCAACGTTTAGTGCTAATAAAAAAAGTCTCGAAGAGCTTGCATTAATGGCTAAAGGGAAAAACATTACTGAATTAAATTCCATAGATATGCCTTTAAACGAAGCAGATTTATTTATCAAACAGGGTATTGATTTAAGAAATGAAGCCAATAATTATCCAAGTAATGCTGCAAAATTAGGAGGATATAGTAACGCTGAAGAAAAAGAGGCATTAGCACTTCAAAGACAACAAGAAGTATTAGCAATTTACAAAAAATATTTTTCAAATTATACGCCTAAGCAACCGAACATCACTGTTGACAATCCTGAATCAATTGCTAAATTTAATGAAACGCAAACCAGCGTAAATGCAAACACGCAGAAGCATGTAGATGGACTAGTATTACTAACCGAAGCAAATGATAAAGAATATAAAAGTCGTTTTTTAAATTTATCAACAACCCTTAATCCAACTCAAACGGCTTTAAAAACAAAAGCACAGGCTGCATACAAAAAAAACCAAACATTAATTGTTCAGGCTAATCAAGAAACGAATTTAATTACTAAGAAAAATTTATTAATTGAAGTTAGTGAAAATGGACAGGATGCTATTAACTATTTAAATCAGATTGGTGGAAATGCCTCAATTGCTTCTAATAATATTAATGAAAATTCGTCTAATACAAATAACAATCAGTCTGCAAACAACACTAAACAAGGTAATAACAATGGTAATGCCGCAAATAATAATCAAGCTGCAAGCAACACTAAGCAAGGTAATAACGATGCTAATGCCGCAAATAAAAATCAAGTAGTAAACAATAACAATCAAGCATCAAACAATAACAATCAAGTCAATAACAATGCTAATACTACAAACAATAATGTAATAGCAAACAACAATAAGCAAAGCAATAATAACACTAATGCAACCAATAATGTTATTACTAAAACTGTAAAATTAAATACTCAGGAATTATTAGTAAAAAACACAAATGCTTATACTAACGAAAAACCAATTCCTATTGATGAAAAAATACCAGATGGACTTATGTTTAAAGTTCAAATTGGGGCCTTTAAATCTCCATTACCTAATAATACATTTAAAGGATTAAGCCCGGTTATTGCGCAAACAACACCTAGTGGCTATATCCGCTACATGGCTGGTAATTTTCAGCAATACGAAAATGCGAATGCCGTGAAAAATGATTTAAAAAACTCAGGATATAACGATGCCTTTGTTGTAGCCTATTATAATGGCGTTCGTATTAATTTAAATGAAGCGACTACTAAAGCTAAGGAAGCCGGACAAAATGTAG
>JAYVDU010000666.1:0-2255 GCA_043749245.1 Bacteroidota bacterium
ACGCAAAATGGAAAAACGCAACCGCCGGAACAGGCATTACAATAAACTCTTTATTAAAATAGCGCTCACCAATCATTTGGAAAGCGGGGAAGAGAAAGAGAGCGTTTCTTAAAAATTTATGGCTGCCACCACCGGCGATAAAAGGTGCTACCCTATGGCTAATTACCGAGGTATAAAAGCCATACATGGCAGCAGTATAAAAATGAGCCCAGTCAACCGGACACAATGTTTTCATTTTCCTGATCTACAAAAAAGCTTCGCATAATTTGCAGTAATAATTCCAAGTACTTTTTTGCTCAGCATAGACTATAGTGGGCCCGTTCCATTATTTACGGGGCAGGCAACCGGGCAGTACAAATTCAGTTCACAACAATTAGTCAAAACTTAAAAGTGTAGTAAACACAGTAGCAGTTAGTTTACAATACACAATTAGCTACCTCGGATAGTGGAACTCCTCTTGTACAAACTTGCCAGATGTGTAACACCGTATTAGGAAAATATGCTTCTTACCGCACAAATTTTTTAGCAAGTCTAAATAGTACTGGAATCGTGCTTCAGGCACTTGAAAATGAGATGTCGACTAATTATGCTGCAGCCAAGTTAACTTGCGATAGAATGTGCGGTGCAACCTCGATGAACCTACCGTCGAAAGGTTGTTGATGTTGTCTGATATGATTACGGGCAGACAATATGCTAACAATGTAGCGCAGCGCGCTGTACAGAGTACGATGTATGATGGCTATGATATATTTTCTTCACTCTGTACCAGTCAGCCATTTTATCAAAACCCTTGGAATTCCAATAAGGTCGCTAATCATTATTATACCGCGAATCAAGCGATAGATTTATCGGTCGAACCTATTCTCACAACACCACCATTTTTGCAAGGTGTCAATCGTAATGGTTTTACAACATTATTATCATTTTCATCGGCAAATTCCCTACCGCCTCATAATCCTGAAATGTATGCAGTAACAACCATGGCACCGACTTATTTTAGCCTAATGATTGATCCTTCGTGTCCGATGGAACTAAACCATAGCGCAACATAACAACAATTATATGAAAATTTAGGATGAACCTAGATAGTTTAAAATGTGTATTCCCTTTTTTTAATCCCTATTAGAAATTAAGATGAGGCTCTGTTCATTTTCCTAATTACACAAAGTCCTTGTTTTTTGCGGCGTTTATTTCACACCGAAACGTTTATTTTTATAATCTATAATTACAACATTATTTAAGAAATAACTGTTACCTGTTATGCCAAAAATTTTTTCTTCTTTGTAAAAATCTTCATTCCCTTTTCTATTGTCAAAGTATACATTTGTTTTACGCAGTTGCATTTTTCCAAACATTACATTTGATTTAATAGTTTGTGCATAAACCATATAGTACTCACCCCAGCTTGATATTTTTAATGAATCTACAATTGGATTACTTGAAATTTCATTTGCATTTTCTTTAGTAGTTATTAGAGCAAATAGGCTTGAACCTGTGTCAAACATTACATCTTTGTCTTTGTCTTTAATTGTGATCGGTATTTTTATTCTGCCGTCTTTTATTTTATATTGTCTGAAATGGGCTTTTGAAAATTGTTTCGGTAGTTTTATTGTTACGGCAATTCGTTTATTTGGATAGTCGATTATTAAGATTTTGTTTTCAAATAAATCTGGACCAATAGTTCCAATGTTTTTTTCCGTTAAGGTGTTGATTGAATCTTCTGGAATGTTGTCACCAAAATTTTTAAATTGTCCAATATTTCGATTGCCAAATGATACGTTACCTAATTTTAAAGCCACGTTTCTAAATTTATAATTCGTCTGACTTTGAATTTTGAATTTTAATGTCGTATCGATTTTATTATTGAATTCACTATACTTTTTAAGGTAAGCTTTTATAGAGTTGCCATAGATGAACGTTTCATATGCCCCCAAGTCGAGTTGCATATTCATTCCTTTTGGTAAATTGTCTAGCGTGATAGGAATTATCATAGCAAGTTTGTCAAAGTATTTTCCAGAAACACTGTCTCCAACCCAATTAAAAGGTATCCATTGAATTTTCTGTCCAAATGAAGTTAAAGAGATTAATAAAAAGTTTAAAATGAAAATTTGTCGCATTAGTTTGTTAGGATTTTAAAATATGTAGAATTTCCTTTTAAATTCTGACTAACGTTTTTAATTTGTGTTGATAATTAATTAATTACAAATCCAACATCTTCAGGTTTAAGATCCAATTTAGCAATATTTCGTTTCATT
>JAYVDU010000667.1:0-2247 GCA_043749245.1 Bacteroidota bacterium
ATCCTCCGATAGCTAGTTTTACAACATTAACGAATGATAGTATTTGCACAGGAGGTTGTGTCACTTTTACGTCAACTACATCAGGAAGTGCACCTATTAGTTATCAATGGGTAATACCAGGAGGAACACCTTCAACATCTACTTTGATTAATCCACAAATATGTTTTAACAGTTCGGGAAATTATACAGTTGGATTAATAGCTACAAATGCTTTCGGAAGTGATACTTTAATTATTTCAAATTTCATTAATGTAGCGGATACTCCAAATGTTGTTAAAGCTTTTGGAGATACTTTAATAAAAATTGGGCATACCACACCTATTTATGCAACGGGAGCTACCACTTATTATTGGTCGCCTGATAACGGGTCTTTAGCATGTTCAACATGTTCTAATACAATTGCGCAACCAACAGTAACAACGCAGTATATTGTTACGGGATATAATTCTCCATACTGTTATCGTCGAGATACAATTACAGTAAATATAGATAATGTATGTGATGATTTTTTTGTACCTAATGTATTTTCTCCAAATGGAGATGGATTAAATGAAACGGTTAATGTTCATGGTTTATGCATATCTACTTTTAATTTACAACTGTATAATCGTTGGGGAGAAAAAGTTTTTGAAACAACTGATAAAACAATAGGGTGGGATGGTACCTTTAAGGGAAAGCCACTGGATACAAGTGTATTTATGTATAAAGTAAATGGAGTTACATTAGATGGGAAGCCATTTCTTATTAAAGGAAATGTTACATTATTGAGGTAGTAAAAATCATTTTTAATAAATTAATAATTTACAACAATAGAACTATGATTAAAAAATCTACGATTATTACATTAGTATTTGTTGCTTTAGGTATTCAAAATACATTTGCTCAGGTATTTCCAAGTCCTGCTAGTTTATCTACAGGAAAAGGTGCTCCAGGCTCTAATGATCCAATTTGGTTAGTATCTCAGCAATGCTTTTCATCTGCCCCACCTAATCCAACTTCAGCATCTGTTACATTTTCTCCTGCTGTTATTCAAAACCCCTATAATGCCGCATGGATTAATCCATCTACACTTCCTGCGCCTGTAAATAATGGTGATTGGATAGGTTTCTCTTCAACTTCTGGTTCGGGGGATAATAGCGGGTGTTACCGTTATTACAGGCTACCAATTGCGTTACCTGCAAATTGTGGTGTGCAGAGCGTTACTGTAGCAGGAAGTTATGTCCTAACATTTGATGGATATGTGGACAATACAATCTCAGCAGTTTATGTTAACGGTGTAAATATGGGTATTGCAGCAGGGGGTGGTTTTTCAGCTGGAACACAGTTAACTTTTTCGTTACCTGGACCTTGGTTAGTTGGTCTTAATTACATCGATATTCAAGTATTTAACGGTCCATTGACTTCGCCCGATCCAAGCGGTTTATTATTAGTAGCAAGCCCCAGTGCTGGAAGTGCTGATAGTGATGGAGATGGGGTATCAAATATAAACGATGCTTGTCCATGTATAGCAGGAACTACTTACAATGGTTGTCCTGCGCCTAATAATTGTAATTTAACGGCCATTCGTTCCGCATACACGTCTGCAGGATGCACAGAATTAGCTTCGTGTTACGACGGATGTAGTCTGTACTTTTATTATCCAATAGCAGGGACATCTTCTGCCGCAGAATCATTTGCACAAACCTTAGGAGGGCATATTGTTTCTATACAATCAGCTACTGAAAATGTTTGTTTATCTAATGAATTAAACGCTCATGGTTATAGCGGTGTTATTTGGATTGGCTATACGGACGTTGTTACTGAGGGGACATTTCTTTGGTTAGATGGAAGCCCTTTTGGTTATACCAATTGGAATGCAGGAGAGCCCAATAATGGGGGCGGGAGTGGTAGTGAAAATTGTACCCAAATGTATCCAAGTGGGAAATGGAATGATTTGAATTGTGCTTTGGGAGCTGCTTCCATTTTAGAAGTAGGCTTGTGTCCACAAGCTACAATTGTAACTCCAACACCTCAATTTTGTATAGGAGCGAGTACCAATTTATCTGTTAGTACAGTTATGGGATCGGCACCCTATTCTTATACATGGTCTCCAGCAGCTGGGTTATCAGCAACTAACGTTGCTAATCCAATTGCATCCCCATCTGTAACTACTAATTATACAGCAACATCGATTGATAGATATGGTTGTACCGCTTATGCTTATACAACTATTACAATTAATCCACTGCCCTTGGTTACAGTAAATTC
>JAYVDU010000668.1:0-7679 GCA_043749245.1 Bacteroidota bacterium
TTAAATCATACTGGTGCTCATAAAATAAATAATGCAATCGGACAAATTTTATTAGCAAACCGTTTAGGTAAAAAAAGAATCATTGCCGAAACAGGCGCAGGGCAACATGGTGTGGCAACGGCAACCGTATGTGCATTAATGGGATTAGAATGCATTGTATATATGGGGCAAGCAGATATAGAAAGACAAGCGCCTAACGTATCGCGCATGAAAATGTTGGGAGCTAAAGTAGTTTCTGTTACCTCGGGTAGTAAGACACTGAAAGATGCTACTAACGAAGCCATCAGAGATTGGATCAATCATGCCGACGATACACATTACATTATCGGATCTGTTGTTGGACCTCACCCTTATCCTGATATGGTTGCAAGATTTCAGTCTGTTATTAGTGAAGAAATAAAATCTCAATTAAAAAGTTGTATTGGAACAGAAAATCCAGATTATGTGATTGCTTGTGTTGGCGGTGGCAGTAATGCGGCTGGAGCTTTTTATCATTTTTTAGATGATACAGATGTTAAATTAATTGGAGTGGAAGCTTCTGGAAAAGGTATACACTCGGGGCATACGGCAGCTACACTTACTGTTGGCACTCCTGGCATCATACATGGAAGTAAAACCTATTTAATGCAAACTGAAGATGGACAAATTACCGAACCATATAGTATTTCTGCAGGTTTAGATTACCCGGGTGTTGGTCCTGTTCATGCCTATTTATTTGAAACAAAACGCGCACACTATTTAAATGTAACTGATGATGAAGCAATGAATGCCGTAATTAACTTAACACAAAAAGAAGGCATTATTCCTGCATTAGAGAGCGCGCATGCCTTAGCCGCTTTGTCTAAAATTAATTTTAAACCAACAGATACCGTCGTTTTAAACCTATCAGGTAGAGGCGATAAAGATTTAACGACTTACATAAACTACTTAAATAAAACGGATGATGAAAAATAGAATTGACAAATTATTTGAAACAAAAAATGAAAATATACTTTCTATTTTCCTAACAGCAGGTTATCCTAAACAAACCGACACTCTAACAATTATCAAAGAGTTAGATCTTTCGGGCGTCGATATGATTGAAATAGGTATTCCATATTCTGATCCTTTAGCCGATGGCCCCATTATACAACTCAGTAGTCAGGTAGCTCTCGAAAATGGCGTCACTTTAAAAAACACGTTTGAGCAACTCCAATCATTAAGAAGTATCACTCAAATGCCGGTATTATTAATGGGATATATCAATACGGTATTACAATTTGGCATAGAACAATTTTATAAAAAATGTCATGAGGTTGGTGTTGATGGCTTAATCTTACCTGATTTACCTTTGGAAGAATATAACAACACACACAAACCCTTAGCCGAAAAATATAATATACATGTGGTTTTTTTAATCAGCCCAGATACGCCTGTAGCGCGCATTAAACTGATAGATGAACACAGTAGTGGCTTTATATACTTAGTGTCATCTAATTCAACAACAGGCTCTGGAAAAGAATTCCCGAAGACCCTAGTTCAAAAAGTAGAATCGATTAAACACTTACAATTAAAAAATCCATTACTCATGGGCTTCGGAATTAAGGGTAAAGCTGAATTTGAACAAGCCTGTCAATTAGTTAATGGCGCCATCATCGGCTCATCATTTATTCAATTATTAACAAATTCAACGAATTTCAAAAAAGACATTTCTCAATTTATTTTAACTATTAAAAACTAATCAGATGATTATTCAACTTCATAAAAATATCAGTGCAGAAAGCACCCAGACCATATACCATACTTTAGAGAAACAAAAGTATGCAGTAACCGCTGTTAATACACAATTCGAAAATTACTTAATTTGTATTGGTAAAGGAGATATCGATATCCGCAGTATAGGCCACTTAAAAGGCATTAAAGACATACATCGCGTTTCTGACAGTTACAAATTAGTGAGTCGTAAATGGAAAACAGATTATACAAAAATAGATTTAGGGAATGATATTTATATTGGAGATGGAACGCCCACCATAATGGCTGGACCCTGCTCTATTGAAAGCGAGGAACAAGTTTCTAAAATAGTTGGTCACTTGGTAAAAAATAATATTTCGATTATGCGCGGTGGTGTTTTCAAACCAAGAAGCTCTCCTTATGCATTTAGAGGCTTAGGAATAGATGGCCTAAAAATGCTGTATGAACAATGCAAGCCCAACAACATTAAAATTGTGACAGAAGTTATGCAGGTATCTCAAATACATGAAATGATTGATTATGTGGATGTTTTTCAGGTAGGTGCCCGTAACTCTCAAAATTATAATTTATTAGACGCTCTCGGCGAAGTTGATAAACCCGTGTTAATCAAGCGAGGTGTTAGTGGTACTATTGAAGAACTTCTTCATTCGGCAGAATATATTTTTAGTAAAGGAAATGAACGTCTGATGCTATGCGAAAGGGGTATTCGTACCTTTGAAAATATTTATCGTAATACCTTTGACATAAATGCTATTCAAGTATTAAAAGATAAATCGCACTTACCAGTAATTGCTGATCCATCTCACGGGATTGGAATTAGAGAGTATGTTCCTAAAATTGCACTGGCTTCTTTGTTTGCAGGAGCAGATGGCGTTATCTATGAGGTACACGAAAAACCAGAAGAAGCATTGTCAGACGGGCAACAAACCCTCAATTTCATGGAGTCGGAATTACTTATCCGTAAAATTAATTCCGTCAAATCTTTATTGAATTAAAATAATGTGTTTAGTAATATCCAAAATAAGTAAGTCATCATAATGATGGTTTCATCTTTAAAATATTGAACCCATTGAAAAAGTATATCTGTTAAATTAATTGGAATAAAATAAACAATAGAGCCTCTGAGTTTTTGTCAAATTTTAGTATTTTTTTGCACTTTTTTTATTAACATTTGTTAGTAAAATCACGAAACAAATTTCCTATAAATGCCCATAAAATCAATATATTTAAGGATTAATTATACAAAATTAAGCAAACTGAATATATGGAAGAAACAGCAGGTATTGACAAAACAAATTATGGTGCCGATAACATTCAAGTTCTCGAAGGATTAGAAGCAGTAAGAAAAAGACCAGCCATGTATATTGGCGATATTGGTTTCAAAGGGTTGCATCATTTAGTTTATGAAGTTGTAGATAATTCAATTGATGAAGCTTTAGCTGGACATTGTAAAGACATTATAGTTACTATATTAGAAAACAACTCTATTCGGGTAAAAGATGACGGCCGTGGCATCCCTACAGGCATACACCCTAAATTAGGCGTATCAGCTTTAGAGGTTGTTATGACGGTTTTGCACGCAGGTGGTAAATTTGATAAAGACACCTATAAAGTATCGGGTGGTTTACACGGTGTTGGTGTAAGTTGTGTAAACGCCTTATCTGACCCATTAATTGCGGAAGTTCACCGTGATGGTAAAATTACCATGCAGGAGTTCCGTAAAGGTATTACTCAATACCCCGCAAAAGTAGTTGGCGATACAACTTCCAGAGGGACGATTGTTACCTTCTCTCCCGATTTAAGCATTTTCACTACGGGCGAATACAATTATGCAACGCTTGCTAACCGTATGCGTGAATTAGCCTTTTTAAATAAAGGCATTACGATTATTTTAGAAGATCAACGAAATAAAGATGAGAACGGTGTTATTCATTCGGAGGTTTTTCATAGCGACGGTGGACTAAGAGAATTTGTTCAATACATTGATGGTGGCAAAGAAAAATTAATGGACGATGTCATTTATATTGAAGGAGAAAAAAATGGTATTCCTGTAGAAGTAGCGATGTTATACAATCACTCATATAGCGAAAGTATACAAAGTTATGTAAACAATATTAATACACATGAAGGAGGGACGCATTTAGCTGGATTCCGTAGAGGTTTAACTCGTACCTTAAAAAGCTATGCCGAAAAAAATGGCATGTTCAAAAATATAAAATTTGAAATTTCTGGTGATGACTTCCGTGAGGGTTTAACAGCTGTTGTTTCCGTTAAAGTTCAAGAGCCTCAGTTTGAAGGACAAACCAAAACAAAATTAGGTAACAGTGAAGTAACCGGAGCAGTTGATCAAGCAATTAGCGAAGCCTTAAATAATTACCTAGAAGAGCATCCAAAACAGGCACGTTTAATTGTTGATAAAGTTGTATTAGCTGCAACAGCGCGTCATGCGGCTCGTAAAGCCCGCGAAATGGTACAACGTAAATCAGTGATGTCTGGTTCAGGCTTACCTGGTAAGTTAGCGGATTGCGCAAACAAGGATCCTTTTGCTTGCGAATTATTTTTAGTAGAAGGGGATTCTGCAGGTGGTACTGCCAAACAAGGCCGTAACCGCGATTTTCAAGCTATTTTACCTTTAAGAGGAAAAATCTTAAATGTAGAAAAAGCGATGGAATATAAAATTTATGAAAACGAAGAGATTAAAAATATCTTTACTGCTTTAGGCGTATTTAGAGGGACTAAAGAAGATGATCGCGCATTAAATATCGAAAAACTGCGTTACCACAAAGTGGTGATTATGTGTGATGCCGATGTTGATGGATCTCATATCACCACACTTATTTTAACCTTCTTCTTCCGTCACATGCGCGAGTTAGTAGAAAAAGGCCACGTTTATATTGCCGCTCCGCCTTTATACCAAGTTAAAAAAGGTAAGGAATTTAGATACTGCTGGAACGACGATGAGAGAGCCACTGCCATTAAAGAATTAGGTGGCGAAAAAACAGATAGCGTGCATGTACAACGCTATAAAGGTTTAGGAGAAATGAATGCAATACAGCTTTGGGAAACAACATTAGATCCAAGCACTCGTACGTTAAGGCAAGTAAACATTGATAGCGCTGCTGAAGCGGATCGTGTATTTGCAATGTTAATGGGTGATGAAGTTCCTCCTCGTAGAGAGTTCATAGAACAAAACGCCAAGTATGCTAAAATTGATGCTTAATACAGTTGGTGAGGTAGAGAATTTTTGAATTGGAGAATTAGTGATTTTCTATTTAAAATAACATAACTCACAAATTAAAAAACAACAAAACAATTCAATAATTCACAAAATAAATAAATCAAAAATTAAAAAAATGACAAAAGTATCAGTAATCGGCGCTGGAAATGTAGGCGCAACCTGTGCAGAATACATTGCACTTAGAAAAATCGCAAGCGAAGTAGTAATTCTTGATATCAAAGAAAACTTTGCAGAAGGAAAAGCATTGGATTTAATGCAAACGGCTTCTTTAAACGGCTTTAACACTAAAATTAGTGGTAGTACTAATGATTATGCTAAAACAGCAGGTAGCGATGTAGTAGTAGTTACTTCAGGCATTCCTCGTAAACCAGGTATGACTCGTGAAGAATTAATTGGCATCAACGCAGGTATTGTAAAAACAGTAACTGAAAACGTATTAAAACATTCTCCTAATGCCGTTATTATTATAGTATCTAATCCAATGGATACCATGACTTACTTAGCATTAAAAGGAAGTAAATTACCTAAAAACCGTATCATCGGTATGGGTGGAGCTTTAGATAGCGCTCGTTTCAATTGTTATTTATCTCAAGCATTAAATGCGCCTGCTAGCGATGTGCAAGGTTTAGTTATTGGCGGACATGGTGATACTACGATGATTCCTTTAACTCGTTTAGCGACTTACAATGGCGTACCGGTTTCTCAAACATTAAACGCTGAAACTTTGAAAAAAGTAGCGGCAGATACAATGGTTGGCGGTGCTACCTTAACAGGTATGTTAGGCACTTCTGCTTGGTATGCGCCAGGTGCAGCAGTTGCAACTATCGTTGACAGTATTTTAAACGATCAGAAAAAATTAATTCCTTGCAGCGTATTCTTAGAAGGAGAATATGGTCAATCTGATATTTGTATGGGTGTTCCTGTAATTATTGGAAAAAACGGTTGGGAAAAAATCGTTGACTTTAATTTGAATGACGAAGAAAAAGCATTATTCGCCAAAAGTGCCGATGCAGTAAGAAGCATGAACTCTGTTTTATCTACTGTAACTCCAGTTTAATTATATACTCTGTTTTAATTTAAAAAGGTTCTCAAATTTTGAGAACCTTTTTTTGTTCTTTTAAAATTATTTAATTCAGAGCCGTTACCTTATCAACGTCACATACCCATTAACCTTTTTTTGCTCGCCTAATATATTGGTGTATTGAAGGGTGTAAAAATAAACACCACCCGAACATGCTTCTCCACTTGTGGTGTGCCCATCCCAAAGGATGGTTGTTTGATTTTTGAGTGATGTTGTTTGAATGAGATTGCCCCAACGGTTATAAATAGAAAAATTTGTAAGTGTGCCATTTATGGTAAATGTAAATACATCATTAATGCCATCTCCATTAGGAGTGAAAACGTTAGGAATAAAGGATTCAGTTAAAATAACAGGCTCGCAATTAGCACTATAAGTTACAACTGTGGTTTGTGTGTTTGTACTGCAATTAGTAGTATGTAGCACATAGGTAGTTGTTTGGATAGGTTTAATTTTTAGTTGACCAGTAGTATCGGTTAATAAAATGCCATTAGCATACCATTGGTAGCGTGTTTGTATTTTTGATGTATCTCCCAAAACTAAGCTATCACTTGTAGGACATAACGTATAAGAGCTTTGTAATTGTGGTGTTGGTAGCTCGTAAAGGCTAACGTCATCTATGTAATGGTATGCGAAATTTCTACTTGTATTTGGATATGGAAGTATAAAATTAGATGCTAGTACTTGTAATTTGGTATGATTACCATTTTTAAAGTTACCTATGGTTAAATACTCTTCGCCTCCCTGCGCTATGAACTTACCTGATATTTTTACCCAATTAATGGTATCAGTAAATAGTTTAGTTGTATCCCATTCTATTTGTGGTTGTATGGTATTAGTAAAACTACCAATAGTAGTTGTAAATTGGCTTTGCGTTAAATACATCGCAATACGATTAGTTCCAAGTTCTGACCCATTAGCTAAGGAAGTATAAAATTCACCATAGTAACAGATATTTGCTTTTAAGGGTGTATTTAATTTTACAGAAATATATTCCGCATAATAATTTATAGAATCAACTCCATTAGCAGGGTCTGGACAATAGGTACATGCGCCGACAAAACCATTGCCTGTTTTAGGAAATTGGTAACCAGGTTCGCCATAAGGGACTGTTGACCAATCAGGATAAACATTAACAGTATTTGCACAGACATTAAAATAGCTACATGGACTATTATTTGCAGGATACCAGGCTGCAATAACATGTGCTGACAGCCCCATTAAGTTACTACATGGCTTAATCATTTGTTCAAACGAATAGTTCGGGACTAAGTTGGTTTGAGCGTAAGCCTCACCCCCAACCCCTCTCCAAAGGAGAGGGGGGTAGAGGCAAAATAGTGTGATGATTATGTTTAAATTCTTCTTCAAGATACGTAAAGATACTGAAAAAAAATGTCCCTGCTTAGCAGGGACATTTTTATATGAAGGTTACTATTTAGTAATGACTAATTTACTTGTTTTTAATACCGCGCCTTGTTGCCCCTCTCCGACGTATTTGTAATGCTTCGGAATGAGGCACTACTATTATATTAATGCTTATGTTTTTTCATTACAGTTTTTTTAATCTACTGCATTACAAATACAACTAAGCGAATACTTTTATTTTTAAATTTAATATGTCGTAAAACC
>JAYVDU010000669.1:0-2244 GCA_043749245.1 Bacteroidota bacterium
GGCGGTAAATTGAAAATATCTAAAAATGCTATTTCTCAAGATGCTACATCAACTTTAAACCAAGCTTAATAATGAATTCGTCAAATGCCATCACACGCATTAGGCGCCAGCTATTTAGTAAAAAAGTAGTTACTTTTACAATATGTTTAAGCGTGGCATCACTCCTTTGGGTGGTGCACGCCTTAAATGTCAATTACAGATATTCTTTAAGTGTTCCTGTGCAATTTTTAAATTTACCAACCAATAAATTAATTGTTGGAGATTTACCCGAAAAACTACAAATTGATATTAAAGCCAGTGGATTAAAATTGTTATTAATTTCATTTAGAAATAATGTAAATCAGTTAACCATCGATTTTAATTCACTTAAAACCAATGCCAAATCACAGGCATATTCCATTAGTAATGGAAATTTTAATTTAAAATCAGTCATCAATTTTGATGTTGAGATTTTAAAAATAAGACCTGACACTTTATTTTTCTCATTAAATAAAGGTAATTCCAAGTTAGTTCCCGTAAAAGCAAATATGGTATTGAATTATTCATCAGGTTATTCAATCACATCTAAGCCCACTGTAACGCCTGCGTATATTAACGTTACAGGTGATAGCCTTGCATTGCTGCAACTAGATACTGTTTATACACAGGTATTGAATTTAAAAGATGTGCATCAAAATTATTCTTCAACCGTTGCTCTTAAAAAAACAATATCCGCTGTAAACTATACTACTAAAGAAGTTCAAGTGAGTTTTGAAGTAGACCGATTAACGGAAGCAACACTTAAAATACCGATTCAAATACAAAATAAAACTACTAAAGAAACAATTAAGTTAATGCCTGAGTATGTGACTATTAGTTATTTGGTTGCCATGAAAGAGTACGATCACATTGATGCCAATTCATTTAAAGCAACAGTAAATTATAACTTCATTAAGCTCAAACAAAAAACCTTACCTGTCGAAATTTCCCGTATTCCATCAGAAGTGAAAGTGTTGAAAGTAGAACCGGCGAACATTTCTTATCTCATTTATAAGCAATGATAATAGGGCTTACAGGCGGCATAGGAAGTGGAAAAACAATTGTAGCCAAGTTGTTTGAAATGATGGGCTGTGTCGTTTATAATTCAGATGAAAGAGCAAAAGAATTGTATTTCAATAAAGATATTAAACAACAAGTAATAACACTATTAGGGAAAGAGGCCTATATCAATGATATTGAGTTAAACAAATCATATATAGCAGAAGTTATTTTTTCTGACAAACATAAATTGCAACACTTAAATGCCATCATTCACCCGGCAGTTAAGCAGGATTTTAAATTAGTTGTAAGTAAGTACCCTGTTAAAACCCTTATCATTAAAGAAACAGCTCTTCTTTTTGAAGAAAATATATCTAAAGAAGTTGACATCAGTATTTTAGTGACAGCTCCCGTTGAACTTAAAATAAAACGTGTGATGAAGCGTAGTAACCTTTCTAAAACAGAAGTAGAAAAGCGTATGTTAGCTCAGTGGACTGATGAACGAAAAATTCCTTTAGCAACTTACGTCCTAACCAACGATGGTAAAGAAGCCTTAATTCCTCAAGTATTAGCCATTATCCATCAATTAAGAACTCATGCATAAAAGAGATTATTTAGTGAAGCAATTTGAAGAGTTTGCAAAAGTATTGGGGGTTTTATTAGGATTAAAACGCGGAGAAGACTTTCACGGAATAAACGAGTTAATTAATTCAACAGCTCTTAAATATACGCAAACAGAAATTTTGTATGCGGAAGGTTTAGCTAACGAAATTTTTATGAATACATTAATTCATGAAAAAAAATTGACGGATGAGCAACTCAAAATGTTAGGAGATTTGTTATATGAAAAAGGCGATTATTACTCAAAAATCAATATGGATAAGGAACAAGAAGCATCTAATTGTTTTAATAAAGCCAATATCATTTATCAATTTATTCTTCAGCATGCCACGCTTAATTACTCTTTGGATATGCATTATAAATTAGAGGTGTTGAGTAAAATGGGTTTTAAATAAAAAGACTGCACTATATAGAGTCTACTCAGTAACTAAAAAATCGAGTAATATCAATACTTTTAAGATGTTTTCTACAAATTATCTGCAAGGTAAATAGTTGCAAAACGTTAGTAAATACGTTATATTACTCTGCATTAAAATTATGTTTAGTCGAGTAGGCAAAGGGAATTTCACCCTAAGCCTCTCACAGAACCGTACGTGAACCTCTCAA
>JAYVDU010000670.1:0-7675 GCA_043749245.1 Bacteroidota bacterium
ATAAAAGTTATCGATAGTTTTTAGAGTTTAAACAGTTTATGTTGTACTTATAACTTTATAATTATATTTGTTACTTAATCTTAGAACTCGTTTTAAATATATTACACTATGAATTTTAACATTTCAATCATTTCGCTATTTGTTGTTTTTTTAACAATTGGTTGCAAACACAACGGCGTAGAAGACAAAAAAACTTCTGAAAAAAACGGAGGAACTCTTGTATTAGCAGAAAATTCTGGTATTGGCACAGTATTTCCACATGCAATTACTGCCCAAACAGAAGGGTTAATTACTGCCCAAATTCACGAAAGTTTATTAAGATTAGACTCTAAATCTTTAGAAGTTATTCCTGGATTGGCGCAAAAATGGGAAACTTCGGGTGATGGGAAAACACTAACCTTTCATTTGACTAAGAACGCTCATTTTCAGGATGATAAGTGTTATAGTGATGGGAAAGGGCCTGAAATTACAAGCAAAGACGTGAAGTTTACGTATGAATTAATGTGTACTAAAGCGCCTAATAATTTGAATTTTGAAATTTCGGTTAAAGACCGCTTAGTAGGAGCAAATGATTTTTATAATAAAAAAACAACCACATTAACCGGTTTTAAGATAATTGATGACTATACATTTAGCTTAGAATTAATAAATCAAAGTAGTAGTTTTTTAAAATTACTGGCCCACCCCGCCTCTGCTATAATTAACGAAACGGCTTTTAAAGCCTATGGTAAAGATTTGAAAACAGGAGCCGGACCATTTATTTATAATGCGGCATCAACAAGCGATAAAATTATTTTAACTAAAAACCCAAACTATTATGCTAAAGATAGCGCTGGTTGTTGTTTGCCCTATTTAGACACGGTTATAGTACTTATATTACCTTCTATTGAAGATGGATTAATGTTATATGAAAACCAAAAATTAGATTTAGTAAACACCCTACCTTCTTTAAGGGTGAAGGAAATTGTGGAAAAACACATTCAAGAGTTTGTGAGTCATCCTCCAAAATCTTTACTACAACATGAAGCAGAGATGTTGAGCCAGTTTTATATTTTTAATACCAAACAAAAACCGTTTGATAATATTAAAGTTCGTCAGGCTATCAATTATGCAATTAATAAAGATAAATTAGTTGATAATGTGTTGCAGGGACAAGCCATAGGCGCTGCTAATTACGGCATTACACCAAACACCTTTGTCGGCTATGATATTAAGAAAATAACCGGCTATACATTTGATGTAGCGAAAGCAAAAAAATTATTAATGGACGCAGGATACCCAGGTGGCATTGGCTTTCCGGAAATACGCGTGTTAGTCAATTCCGGAAATTCGCGTAACAGCAATATTGTGGTTGAGTTACAAAAACAATTAAAAGAAAACCTAAACATCAATATTAGCTTTGAATCCTTACCAAATGTTCAAAAATATGACTTACAAATGCATGGTAAAAGCGACATATTCAGAGATGCATGGGTTGCAGATTACTCTAGCCCGGAAACTTTTTTGAGCCTGTTTGTAGGAGAAGGTGTACCCGCAGATAATAATGCAACTAGCTATCCAAACACCTCCCGTTATCAAAACCCAGCATATGATGCTTATTTCAAAAAAGGACGTGATACAAACATAAAAGATAGTAGTTATGCATATTTTATGAAAGCCGAACAATTATTAATTAATGATGCGGTTATCATTCCCCTCTGGTACGAAGGCTCTTACCGCCTGTTATCTAATAAAGTAAAAGATCTTAATTTAAATGCCATGCGTTATTATGATTTAACCAAAGTGTATAAAGTTAAGTAAGAGGATTGTATATATAAATTCTGGATGGCGGACTATTATACAATATTGGGCGTTACAAAAACAGCATCAGACAGCGAAATAAAAGGAGCCTTTCGGAAGTTAGCTAAAATTTACCACCCTGATAAAAATCCTAATAATCCTAACGCAAGCTCGGTATTCCAACAAATATTAAAAGCATATAATACCCTCATTAATCCGCATTCCCGCAGGCGTTATGACGACTCTCATTTTGGAACAAAAACACAATCAACCACACAGCGTCAGCCATATAGTAAAACACAAAAACAATGGACGTTTACCGAGGAAGATTTAAAACGGAGAGAGTACTACAAAAATTATTATAAGCATGCCGAAAAAACAACAACTAAAACAACGCCCAAACCTACGTATAGCGATTACAAATATATTTTGTTTGCTACGCCATTAGCAGTAGGCTTGTTAATGCTTGTTGTATCTATGTTTACAGCCGAACCAACAACAAATAAACCAAAACAACCGAGCCAATTAAAAACAGACACGATTAAAAAATAAATGCTAAAAACAACTACATTTAAAAAAGGGAGCGTTACTTTTTCTGATACCGGAAAGGGGAGGGCTGTGGTTTTGTTACATGGGTTTTTAGGGTCACATCACATTTGGGAAAATATAATTTCGGAACTTTCTAAATCCTATCGTGTCATCGCTATTGATTTGCCTGGTCACGGCACTACCGATTGTTTTGGATATGTACACACGATGGAGTTGCTCGCTAAATGCGTAAAAGCAGTGATGGATAGTTTGAGATTAAAAAAATATGTAATTATTGGGCACAGCATGGGCGGCTATGCAGGCTTGGCTTTCGCTGATTTGTATCCTGATAATTTAAAAGGCTTATGTTTATTTCATTCATCAGCTTATGCGGATAGTGATGAAAAAAAACGCGACAGAACCCGCTCGGTTAGGGTTGTGAAAGCAAACCATCAAATTTATACAACGGAGGTAATCAAAAATTTATTCGCCACCAAAAACGCTAAATATTTAAAAACAGAAATTGCCTTTGCACAAAAAATCGCCAGCAAGGTCTCTAAACGCTCAATTATAGCGGCTTTAGAGGGAATGAAAGATAGACCCAATCGCGATATGATATTAGGCATGGTGCATTATCCTGTCATGATGGTGATTGGCGAATTAGACAACGTGTTGCCTAAAGACCAATTATTAGAACAAACCCATTTGATTAAAGACAAACATATTTTATATTTGGAACACGATGGACACATGGGTTTTTTGGAAAGCCCGAAACTAAGCGTGAAAGCGCTACGAAAATTTTTAAGAGCCTGTTATTAAATGGAGATAATATTTACTTATGCCAAACAAACTGATTTAGAAAAAATTGTAGGAACCTATAACTCTACTATTGCTTCGCGCCTGGTAACAGCTGATTTAGAGCCAGTAACAATATTATCTAAAAGTGCTTGGTTCGAGGCGCACTCGCCAAACAAAAGGCCGCTATGGCTTGTGATGGTAGATGGGGTGTATGCAGGATGGATGAGCTTTAATTCATTTTACGGCAGACCTGCTTATGATGGTACTGTTGAGGTTAGTATTTATTTAGAAGAAAGTGCGAGAGGTAAAGGACTTGGGAAAGCTTGTTTAAACAAGGCTTTTGAGGCATGCGCCGTTTTAAATATTAAAACATTGTTGGGTTTTATTTTCGATCATAATGAGCCGAGCTTGAATTTATTTGCAGTAATGGGCTTTCAAAAATGGGCACATTTACCTCGTATTGCTAATATGATTGATGCTGAAAGAGGCTTAATTATTATGGGCAAACGACTCAATTAATAATCAGATCGATTATTTTCTACAGAAAAACTCCAACGAAATTTCATTAAGACTAACATTTAGAGGCGTTTATGTAATAGAACAAAATTGGTTATGTGTTGTTTTAACTGTAACTTAGTAATAACATAAACACTCCAACATGTATAAAAAAATTACATTTTCTTTTTTTGCATTTTTATTTTTCACAATCAATCTCCAAGCTCAATTATGGGTTGATAAAATGCAAAACCCAAACGAGAATTTTTATTCCATTCAACAAGAATTTAAAACCTATTGGCAAACAAAGCCCTACGAAAGAGGTAAGGGCTTCAAGGCATTTAAGCGCTGGGAATGGTTTACGGAGCCTCGCGTGTATCCTTCAGGCGATTTAAAATTAGCCTCTCGCGCTAAAGCATATGAGGAGTTTCAAAATTATTTAGATGCAAATCCAACAGCGGCTCAACGAATTAATTCTACAAACGCAACCACATCCACAGGAAACTGGACAGCCCTTGGGCCTTTTGGCTCGCCTATTGGCGGCGATGCGGGGCGCGTAACGTTTATTCGATTTCACCCAACAATTTCAACTACCATATATTTGGGAACGGGAGCAGGAGGAATGTGGGTTTCTACAAACGGGGGAACATCTTGGGCTACAAATTCAAACCCTCTTTCCGTATTAGGATGTTCTGATTTAGCTATTAACCCTACAACTCCAAGCATCATGTATCTTGCTACAGGAGATATGGATGCGGGAGATAATTACTCAGTAGGCGTTTTAAAATCAACAGATGGAGGTGTGACATGGAACACAACCGGATTGACATTTTTAGTATCTCAACAAAGAAGGATTGGACGCCTTTTAATCAATCCATTAAATCCTAATATTTTATTTGCGGCTACTAGTGCCGGAATTTATAGAACAAATAATGGTGGAACATCCTGGAACGTTGTTAGAACGGGTAGTTGTAAAGATATGGAATATCGCCCGGCAGACACAAGCACGGTGTATGCGGTAACAGCAGCGAGCTTTTTAAAATCTACAACAGGCGGTAATACGTCAGCTTCATTTGTAAGTGTAACCAGTGGTGTGCCAACTGGCGGTGCACGAATGTGTGTATCAGTTACTCCAGCGGATCCTAATTATGTATACATCCTAAGTAGCGCATCAGACAATAGTTTTGGAGGAGTATACCGTTCAACAAATGCAGGTGTTAGTTTTACAGCCATGTCTACTGCGCCAAATATTTTTGGGTGGAGTACCGATGGTTCCGATGCTGGTGGTCAGGGATGGTATGATATCGCATGTGGGGTATCACCAACAAATAAAAACGAAATAGTGTGTGGCGGTGTTAATTCATGGAAATCAATAGATGGCGGCGCTAATTGGACATTACAAACACATTGGTATGGAGGCGCAGGAGCGCCTTATGTCCATGCCGATTTACACGCAGTAGAATATCAAACTGGAACTAAATTATTTATGGGAACCGATGGAGGTATTGCTGTATCTTCAAACACAGGCGCTTCATGGACAACCATTAATGGACAAATGAATATTGCACAATCATACCGAATTGGACAATCTGCATCAACAGCTAGTTACGTGATTTCTGGTCATCAGGATAATGGAACGAATTTATTAAATGGCAGCACATGGACAAGTGTATATGGCGGCGATGGCGCTGATTGTTTTGTAGATTGGAGTAATAACGCCAATTTGGTTGCCTCGTATATTCAGGGAGATTTTCAACGCTCTTCAAACTCTGGCGGAAGTTGGACTAGTATTTCTACTGGATTAACAGGCTCTGCTGCATGGGTAGCGCCTATTATACAGGACCCTAACGTTTCTACAACCTATTATTGCGGTTATCAACAAGTATATAAATCTCTAAATAAAGGAACAACCTGGACACAAATGGGAACTCTTTCAGGAAGCCCACAGCTTTTACATTTAGCAGCCGCACCATCCAATTCCTTAGTATTATATGCATCTTCAAGCTCTGCTTTATTTAAAACAATAAATGGAGGAACTTCCTGGGGCTCAATTACAACAGGGCTTCCAACTGGTTCTGCTCAAATAACACAAGTAGCAGTAGACAATACAAATTCAGATAATATATTTGTAACATTTTCAGGGTATTCCGCGGGTAATAAAGTATTTACCTCTACAAACGGAGGAACAAGCTGGACTAATACTTCAGCTGGACTACCAAATTTGCCGGCTAATTGCGTAGTTTATCAAAAGAACTCTAATAATGCTATTTATGTGGGAACAGATGTGGGTGTATATTATAAAGATGGAAGTATGACTTCGTTTATTCCTTTTATGACTGGCTTACCAAACGTTGTGGTAAATGATTTTGAAATCTATTATCCAACTAATAAGCTTCGTGCAGGTACTTATGGTCGTGGTGTTTGGGAAACAGATTTATATTCGAATCCTTTGGCTCCTCCTAATGCATTTTACTCAACATCCTCATCTTCTTTATGTATCAATACTTCCGCTGTATTAACAGATCAATCATCTAACACACCTTCTACTTGGAGCTGGACTATAACAGGGGCTACACCATCTGTTTCTGCGGTAAAAAACCCAACAGTGACTTATGGCGCTACGGGCGTTTATACAATTTCATTAACATCATCTAACGCTAATGGAACAAGTACTGTTTTCACAAATACGATTGCGGTGGTTTCATCACCAACCATTAGTGTAACTTCCGGAACTGTTTGTAGTGGTTCGCCCGCTGTATTAACAGCCAACGGCGCATCAACCTATAATTGGTCAACTGGCACAAGCGGAAATCAGCTAGTAGTTTCTCCTTCTGCAACAACGGTTTATACATGTACTGGTTATGTGGGCGCTTGTACTTCTATTAAAACAACAACAGTAACGGTTGGTGCTGTTCCTCCAACACCAACAATTTCTCAAATAGGATCCGTGCTCAATTCAAGTTCATCATCAGGAAATCAATGGTATTTAAATGGATCGCCCATATCTGGCGCTACTGCACAAGCATACACTACTACGCAAGATGGTTACTATTCTGTTTGGGTAACTAGTAATTTAGGTTGTCAATCTTCTTCAAATTCTGTATATGTTTCTACAGTAGGCTTAGAAGAGTTAACGTTTGTAAATAGTATTGCAATAAGCCCAAATCCAGCTAAAGACATCTTGTTTTTAAACTCAAC
Source organism: Bacteroidota bacterium (assembly GCA_043749245.1). GTDB lineage: Bacteria > Bacteroidota > Bacteroidia > B-17B0 > Aurantibacillaceae > UBA4416. The sequence goes on from JAYVDU010000670.1 coordinate 6,799, forward strand.
AACGAAAGAGCAAAAACGAGTATCCTTTACTATTTATGCTGTAAATGGGCAGTTGATTAAAAGCGGTAATGTGATTTTAAATTCAGGTAAAGAAACGATTTCCATTTCAGAGCTAGTGAAAGGTATTTATGAGATAACATTCATAGCTGACAAACATTCTGCGAGCTTCAAGTTTATTAAAGAATAAGAGAGAGCTAATCATAAAAAACCTTCAAGAAATTGAGGGTTTTTTTGTGGTATTTTTAAACAATCTAATCTTTAAAAAAATAGACCGATTATTTGATGTTTTACGCAAAAATCGTTAATCTTACCATCTCTAAATAGATTATTATGAATACTACTTCATCCCCTATTAATTACCTTCCTATAGTATTAATGTTTTTGGTTGCCTTAGGTTTTGTAATCACCACCATGATTGCATCCCATTGGTTAGGACCAAAACGTAAAACAAAAATAAAACTCGATTCTTTTGAATGTGGTATAGAAGCTGAAGGAAACGCTCGTTTACCTTTTGCAATCAAATATTTTTTAGTAGCAATTTTATTTGTACTATTTGATATCGAAGTTATTTTTATGTATCCATGGGCCGTTAATTTCAGAGAATTGGGCCTACTGGGAGTAATAGAAGTGTTTTCGTTTATAGCGTTATTGTTAGTAGGATTCTACTACATGCTATCAAAAAAAGCGTTAAAGTGGGAAGAATAAATAATTAGAGAAATATTGAATTAGTGATTTAACTCTCTAATTCTCCAACTCAAAATTCAAAAACTAAAATGAAAGAAATTATAAAGCGCACAAAATTAGAAATTGCTAAAAGCCCTGAAGGACTTGAAGGGCCTGGCTTTTTTGCAACGAAACTAGAAGATGCTGTTGGGTT
>JAYVDU010000671.1:0-7668 GCA_043749245.1 Bacteroidota bacterium
CATAACCAAGGCGTCCATTAGACGAAAAATATAATGTCTTACCATCATCAGAAATAAATGGTGAATCTTCGTCTAACGCCGTATTAATAGTCGTTCCCATATTTTCAGAATCTCCCCACGTACCATCTTCATTTTTTTTAACGCTATAAATATCATTCCCTCCTACTCCTCCTTTTACTTCTTCGCTTGTAAAATATAGGGTCTTGCCGTCCTTAGTTAAATAAGCATGATTTTGATAATAATCTAAATTTACTTTTTTTGATAATCTTTTTGGTTCATTCGCTTCCTGATTCATGTCTGTTTCGAATAGCTTACCATTACGATACACAAATAGTTTTTTACCATCGGGGCTCATGGATACAATAGATTCATGCCCTTTTTTAAAAGTAGATTTTAAATACAAATCGGGAATCGTGTAACGACGAGGGGCACTATAACTGCCGTTTTCATATTTTGACAAATACATACTTTCAAAATATTTTCCATCTAAAATATTTATTTTTTCTTTTTTATCATCCTTACGTTTAGACGTAAATATTAAATCATTGGTAGATGTAATAATAGGCACATATTCGGGGGCATCGGTATTTATTTTAGGCCCTAAATTAGCAACATAATATTCTTTTGGATTTGAAGTTACTGTATGCGTTTTTGCGTAATTACAATTTTCAATCCTGTTTTCTAATTCAAGTTTAAAACGTTTATTATCATCCTCTAACGCATCATAGCGTCTCATTTTATAATAATTAGCAAGTGCTTTATCAAATTGCTCGTGATGATGGTATGTTTTTCCCAAAGCATAAAACATATCTTCTAAGGTATCCTTTGGACTCAATTTTTCAGCGTTTTCAAGGTACGGCAGGGCTTCTTCGTATTTTTCCATAAATTCAGATAAGGTAATTCCTAATCCTATATTTGCTTTATAACTATTATTATCAATAGCGTAAGCTTTCAAATAATATTCGCGCGCTTTTACTAAGTCTCCTTTAGAAGTTTGTATTCCAGCTTTTCGTATATTTTTATTTAATGGCGAGCAGGCAAAAATAAATAGGCTTATTATTAATAGCAAAAGTTGCTTCATGGTTTTAAAATTTCATTAAAGATAAAAATATATTTTTATCAGGCTTTCCTAATTTAATTTAATAATATAACGTTATAGTTAATCACCGCACTCATCATGCTTCAATTTTTCTACAAAATACAATGCAAAACGCCCATTAATACACGCTTTTTAATAACTGATTGCGTTTGTTTTTTAGTTTATTTTCATCTACATTTAATTAAACATAAACAATATAATAATGATTCGATTATTACTTATTACATCATGCCTAATTTTATGCAACTATCTTTTTGCACAGAAAAATAATTTAGCAAACGCGATACAGATTAAATGTACTGGTTTTGCTATTTCGAAACCCTTAAGTGAATTAACCAATAATACAGATTATGACGATTTAGAAACTGCCGATAAAAAGGAAGTTGAAATTCGTCGTCAAAAACCTGCCAACGTTAATAAAAAGGCTTTGCCCACAGGTCAAGATTTAGCTGCTCAAACATCGAATGGGCAAAAGTCGATGTCGGCTCCAATTGCTAATTGGCAAGGCTTATCAGGGTCGGGTTATCCACCAGATCCTTCAGGTGCGGCAAGTGCCAATTATTATTTTCAGGCTGTAAATACACAATATAAAGTATACACAAAAACCGGAGGAAACGCTACTGGCGGTGGACCTTTTAATTTAAGTGCGTTATGGGCAGGTAGTACCGATGATGGAGATCCTATTGTATTGTATGATAAATATGCCGATAGATGGTTTATGTCTCAATTTAATGGAAATGACAAATTACTAATTGCTGTTTCTACGAGTTCAAATCCTTTGGGAGCATACTATACGTATACTTTTGTTCCAATTGCGGGAACGTTTCCCGATTATCCAAAATATTCTATTTGGTCGGATGGCTATTACTTTAGCTCTAACACCGGAGCCCCTTTTAAAATAGGAGCATTGGATAGAGCCAAAATTTTAACAGGGAATCCAGCCGCAACGATGATTTCTTTGGACGTTCCCGTAACACCAAACAATGGTTTCTTTTGCCCATTAACAGCCGATGCAGATGGGCAACTCCCTCCTTACGGAACACCCTGTCCTGCTTTTACTCAAGAGGACGATACTTGGTCGGCAGGTGGTACGGACCAACTTCATGTTTTTAAGATAGCAATTGACTGGGTTACGCCCGCTAATTCATCTGTACTATTAGATCAAACATTGCCTACAACTCCTTTTAACGAAAGTTTTACATCTACTTGGGATGATATAGCTCAGCCTGGTACTACGCAAAAATTAGATGCCATAGATGGTGTTTTAATGTATAGAGCGCAGTATCGTCGCTGGACAGGCTATAACTCTGTAGTATTATGTCATGCAGTTATTGTTGATCCAACAACTAAACAAACAGGCTTACGTTGGTATGAGTTAAGACAAAATACATCTACAGGAATATGGAGTATTTATCAGCAAAGCACGTATTCTCCCGACTTACATTACCGATGGATGGGCAGTATTGCCATGGATGATAACGGCAGTATAGGCTTAGCTTATGCTGTATCAAGCAGTACAGTATCTCCTTCGTTACACTATACGGGCAGAAACTCATCTGATCCTTTAGGGCAAATGACTTACTCTGAAACCATTGCCATTACTGGTTCCGGAGCGCAATCAGGCGTTAACCGTTTTGGTGACTATTCGCAAACAGCTCTTGATCCGGATGGAATTACATTTTGGCACACGGGCGAATACCTTAATGCTGGTAATATTAGAACGCGTATTTATTCATTTCAAATACCAATATCAACAGCCACAAGTATTAATGACGACTTAACGAAAACAGATGTAATTTTATTTCAAAATGAAAACCAAATCAACGTTAAAGGGCTTCGTTTACCAAACAATGAAGAGATGCTGCTTACCTTATTTAGTATAGATGGTAAAGAAATTTGTTCTCAAAAAATTCGCCCAACTAATAATTCGGTGGATGCAGTTATACCAATAACGGATATAAGTAAAGGAACGTATTTAGTTCGTATTGGTAACGAGCGGTTTCAAAAGGTAAAAAAAATAATCGTTAATTAATTATCATCATAGCACTGCCTTATGCGTTTTCTCTTTTTTGTGTCATGCGTTTTTATTTATAGTTCTTGTAAAACAGCTAAGCCTGTTAAAACAAAAGAACCTATAGCTATTGAAACAGCTTCTATTACAGAAGACCCCTCTTTTACTTACGGCAAGGTCACTCATTTAATTAATACCAATCCATGCACCAGTATTATTGTATTTAATAAAGATGCTGGTTCCACTAGCGAATTGGTATTACTCCCAAAAGACGCATTGCCTGACGATTTAAATAAGGAAGGGACTGAACTTAAATTTCATTATCGCCCGCTTAAAATTAAAAATCCGGAAGGTTGCCTAAAAGGAATGCCGGTAGCCTTAACTGAAGTTAGCAAACGCTAATTCATTACAGCTGTCTCATATATATGGTTAATCTTACTCAACGAGTATTTTGTCTGTTTATATTTAATCTATTAATAAACGTAAACCTTTTACATTTTTTTCCTTGACGAAAAAAAGTAACAAAAAAAGTCAAGCCAAAACGCCAAATCCGTTTTTCTTCACACATTCCCCTCTTCAGCTACGCCGGAAAAACTAGGATTTCACACCGATTTAGCAAAGCCTATCGCACTATTACCAACGTATGTAGTATTTTTAATGTAAGAAAATTATTTGATTTATTAATAGAACTGGATTCAGCCTCTGATAAAAATAAAAAACATCCTATTTTTTAACTTAATACAACTCAAAAGCATTAATTTTGTAGCATGATACAACGTAAGCAAACTCTCTTTTTATTAGCCGTATTTATTATTGCTATTGTTATGATTTTTATTCCCTTCCAAGTCCTGTTAACAGGTGGCGAAAGTTGGAACATTGCTTTAATTGCTGGAAATAGTTGGATTATTTTAAATTCGAATATGTATTATCCCAATATTTTAAATGTTTTGATTATTGTTTTATCAATCTTTACCGTTTTCAAATACAAAAATCGTCCATTACAATATAAACTTTCCAATATTACAGCCTTATTGAACATATTTATGGTTGGTTTATTCTTTTTATTACCATTCACTAATGCTAATCCCGGAGAAAGTATCGAATATGCCTTTGGTGCCTTTTTACCGATTATAAGTATGGGATTTGCTTTTTTAGCAGCTCATTTTATAAAAAAAGACGAGCAGTTAGTTAGAAGCGCTGATAGAATTCGATAATAAGGCTTCCTTTTTTGTCGCCCTGAACTCGTTTCAGGGTCTCAGATATGCTTAAACAAGTTCAGCATGACTAAATCAAATTTAAGTTGTTGATAAATAGGTGCTTTTTTGAACATTTGCCCACTTTTCGACTAATAAAGTTTCATTTTTGATAGTTTTTGTTAAAAAATGATACTTTTGTCTCCACTAACTAAAACAATAAAAAATGAAATTAACCGAAATTCAAGATTTAATTAAATTTGTTTCAAAGAGCGGGGTAAATGAAGTAGAATTAGAAACCAAAGAAGTTAAAATTGTTATCCGTACTGGTAAACAGTCGGCTCCTGTGGTTTATCAATCTGCTCCACAACAACAATATATGCAGGCTCCGGCTCAACAAAACATTGCTGCTCCTGCTGCTTATCCTATTGCTGAATCAGCCACACCAACTGCTGCAAGTACAGCAAGTGATGCCGAAGCAAAATATATCACTATCAAATCGCCCATGATCGGTACATTCTACCGTTCTGCAGGGCCAGACAAACCACTATTTGTAAACGTAGGTGACGAAATCGAAATAGGGAAACCTGTTTGTATCATTGAAGCTATGAAATTATTTAACGAAATTGAAAGCGAGATCAAAGGTAAAATCGTTAAAGTATTGGTAAACGATGCTACTCCGGTAGAATACGATCAACCTTTATTTTTAGTAGATCCTTCTTAGAAATTAAAAATGTTAAATTTTAAATGATAAATTATATTTTTCATTTAATACAATTCAACATTCAACATTTATAATTTAAAATTTCGAACAGATGTTTAAAAAAATATTAATTGCCAATCGTGGCGAGATTGCTTTACGTGTGATAAGAACATGTAAGGAAATGGGAATTAAAACCGTTGCGGTTTATTCTACAGCCGATAAAGAGTCGTTGCACGTTAAGTTTGCCGATGAAGCTGTTTGTATTGGTCCTCCGCCAAGTAAAGACAGTTACCTAAACATGGCAAGCATTATTGCTGCAGCTGAAATCACTAACGCAGACGCTATTCATCCCGGATATGGTTTTTTAAGTGAAAACGCAAAGTTCTCTGAAATTTGTCGCCAAAATAACATTAAGTTTATTGGTGCTTCTCCTGAGATGATTAATCAAATGGGAGATAAGAGTAATGCCAAAGCAACAATGATTGCTGCAGGCGTGCCTTGTGTGCCAGGTTCGGTAGGTTTATTGGAAAGTGTTGAGCAAGGAAAAGAATTAGCTAAAGATATTGTATATCCTGTCATTATTAAAGCAACTGCTGGTGGCGGTGGAAAAGGGATGCGTATTATTTGGAAAGATGAAGATTTTCAAGCGGCATGGGATAGCGCTGTGCACGAAGCAACTGCTGCATTTGGTAACGGCGCCATGTATATGGAAAAATATATTGAAGAACCACGTCATATCGAAATTCAGATTGTGGGCGATGCACACGGTAAAGCTTGCCACTTAAGTGAGCGCGACTGTTCGGTACAACGTCGTCACCAAAAATTAGTAGAAGAAACACCTTCTCCATTTATGACTCCTGAATTACGAGAATTAATGGGTGATGCTGCTGTAAAAGCTGCTTTATCTATTGGTTACGAAGGTGTAGGTACGATAGAGTTTTTGGTTGATAAACACCGTAACTTCTATTTCATGGAAATGAATACGCGTATTCAGGTGGAGCACCCAATTACAGAAGAAGTAATTAACTACGACTTAATACGCGAACAAATTTTAGTAGCGGCTGGCGTGCCTATTAGTGGTAAAAACTACTACCCCCAATTGCATGCGATTGAGTGCCGTATTAATGCAGAAGATCCATTTAAAAACTTTGCACCATCACCAGGAACAATTACTACGTTACATACACCAGGCGGACATGGTATACGTGTAGATTCGCATGTATATAGCGGTTACCGCATACCACCAAACTATGATAGTATGGTTGGTAAATTAATTACAGTAGCACAAACCCGCGAAGAAGCCATTGCAAAAATGCACCGTGCGTTAAGTGAGTATGTGATTGAAGGCGTAAAAACAACGATACCTTTCCACATTAAATTAATGCAAAACGAAGATTTTAAAGCTGGAAATTACACTACCAAGTTTATGGAAACCTGGGATTTTAACAACGCTTAAAATTAATACTAATACAAAAGAGCCTTTTTCCTGATAGCTATCAGGAGAAAGGCTCTTTTGTTTTATCCTAGTCAGCTAAGTGTTAAATTGTAGAAGTCATGCTGAACTTGTTTGGCTCCGCCGATTTTCAATTCAGCATCTCATGAGACCCTGAAACAAGTTCAGGGTGACGGAACAATGTCACTTCGAGTGGTCACCCTTAGCGTGTCACTTCGAGCGGTTACCTTTTGAATTAGCTATTTTGTTTCGATGGACATTTATGTGAACCATAAGTACAAAACACACAACAGTCGCCGTCTTTTGGATGCATTACCTCTTGGCAGTTTTCACAATTATAACTTACTAGGCAAACTTCGGTCGGTAACTTTTCTGTTTTCTTGTGTCTACATTTTGGGCAAGTAATTTCAGATTCAGTTGATGCTTTTGCGGTTAGCCCTACTCTATTAGCTATACTAACCGTGTCTTTTTCCGCAACGACAGTTTTGTTTGGAACCGAATTGTTACATTGAATGAATAATAATGTCACAATTATGTATAAAAAATATTTCATTGTTTTTGTATGTTTGGTGTCTTATGTAATTCTTTCTGCCGAAACATTACTAGCAAAGATAACTGCTTAATGGACATTTGCAAAGCGAAATAATTTCTTTCGCAGGAGCGACCGCTTTTGCAAATGCCAAAGCCGAATGCCCGCATTTTTTTTGAGCTGCTGTTATGTGTAGTTGTTATTTTATAGTCTTTTCGTCTGCCCATACAATTGTCTGCTTATTCTCTGGTTTATTTAAAATATTTATGGCTCCTAAATTTTTATTTGTTAAGTTGAAAGATTTGTCAACCGAATAAAAGTCAAAACCTAACTTAACTTTTGTCGCCTTACTACTACATTTAAAATGTACTTGAAAATCGTATTGCCCTTTTGGCGCTATTTTCATTAGCCTCGGATAACTGGCGTTGCAATTAATAAAAGGTGTCAACACAAATTTCGCTGTGTCAGAACGCAACGAATATTGTTCTCCGTCACACGAAGATGACAGAAAATAAACGGTGTCTGCATTGCTGTTGAAAGTAGCCCTCCCGCTCCAACGCATTTGCAATGCTTCGGCATTAAACTGTTCGTATTTAAATTTAAACCTAAACTTTTATTTACCGCAGCTTTACAAAAGCAGCGGAGCCCTTGTGTATGTTAGTGTATATGCAGCGGAGCGA
>JAYVDU010000672.1:0-2234 GCA_043749245.1 Bacteroidota bacterium
AAGCTAAAAACGTACCTCCCGATACGCTTTTCTTTTGCCTTCTTGCCTAAAAATGAATATTCGTACTGTTTTGTATCAGGTTTCCGTGGAAACTTATGCGAAATAACACACTCCCTTTATTGAAATCCCTATTCCCCTTCCATATCTCTCTAAAAACAAAAAGGCAACCTGCATTTCTGCCGTCTGCCTTTTCACTACTGCCTTATCTTTTCACTCCCCATCTAAACCAACATCTTCCATAGTCTTTTAAAATTATAGAACTTGGCAGAATGTTGTTTTTTGATTCGGTTGAAGAATAAACATTCCCTATGGTTCTGAAAATTCTTGAACTTTGAAATATGATTGGGTTTTTGTGGAAACTTATGAGGAACTATGCCAATCTAATTTTTACAATTAATACTATTTACCAATGGTATAACATTTTTTGCTTTTGCCTTTTGTAAATATTTACATGATTCTTCATACTTCCCTATCTTAAATAAGAGATAGCTCATATAATTGCAAGCGTCACCATCTTCTGATGAAATATTTAAAGCCTTTTTTAGTTCTTCCATAGCATAATCATATTGATTCAATAATGTTAATGCATAGCCCTTATTATACATGTAGTTAATTGCATTTGAGTCAATTTTAATGGCTTTATTAAAATTGGCAAGTGCTAAATTATATTCTTTTCTTTCAATGTTTATCATTCCTATATTATTATACGAATTACAATTTAACTTATTATAATCAAGTGATTTATAATAATCATTCAATGCTTCTTCAACTCTTCCTAATTCATTTAATGCAAATGCTCTTGCAAAAAAAATATCGGATTTTTTTATACTATCACTGGAAAATTTTAAAGCATTTGTAAAATCACTTAAGGAACTTAACGAGCTATTTAATTCTGTTTTGATAACACCTCTATCGTAAAAAGCACCTCCGTCATTTGTAACATTTTTTATATATGAATTATAATCTTCTAATGCTTTTTCTAACTTGCCCATTGAATAATATGACTGAGCTCTGGCTTTATAGTATTTTCCTATATTAAAAGCATTTTCTTTTATTTTTTTAGTACAGTAATCAATCACAGTAATGTAATCTAAATCCGAGTATTCTTTATCTTGAGATTCAGCTCTATTTATATTAAATAAAATGACAATTGTTATGATTAAGATTTTGTTCATATTATAATATACGAATTATTTAACAACTTTAGTGTTATCAGGTTTAGTTTGAATTTCTTGATTAAAATCAATTTTATTTTTTTGATCAGGATAAAATAATTTATTTAAAGCTTCAACCGCAGAATTTCTAGCATGATCTTCATTAGATTGATTACCTATAGTAGAAGGTTCTAATGCAGTCACTATTGCTCCAACAACGGGAGTAACTTTTATCAAACCAAATGCTTCAGCAGCATTAACTAAAACTAAAGGATTGTCTTTAATATCGCTCAAATTACCAATCGCACTAATTTTACCTAATATTTTTGAACCTTTTAGTAACCCTGAGTGATTTTTAAAAGTTCCAAATTTCTCTAATGCAGTACCAGTTGAGCCAGTTAGTTCTACTCCATTCTCAACCAAGAAGTTTTTAATTTGATTTTCATCAATATTTTTCGGAAATACAAAACTAGTACCATCAACTGTAATTATGTTAACATTTTTCTCTACCTCGTTGAACACAGCTCCATATTGCGAAGGAACATTAATATTTACCAGATCCCCATGAGCTGTATTTCGTATATCTAATTTGCTAATAATAGAATGAATGGCATTACTCTGTGATTTATTTTCTTTTGACATTTCATCTAAATCAACCTTCCCAATTAATGGTTTAACAACTGAACCTTGTTTCTTTGGTGCTGGTTCCAATCCGTCCAAATCAATAAATGCTATCGGATTATTTCCAGCAAATTGATAAGGTGTATACCATGGATAACTTCTAAATAATGGATCCACACTCAAAAATCTCCCTAAGGCAGGGTTATATATCCTAAAGCCATAATCATAGCTGTTCCCTCCACCTTTAATCTCATCATCTTTTTCCTTACCGTTAAATCCGAAACGATAATTCGGACTATTATAATTCCTTCCCGACTGCAACATCCCAAACGCATAGTAGTTATTATAAGCCGACACATCCGCACTTAACCCTACGATCAAACCCGTCTGAAGTATTGGTTGCTTAAGGTCTGTAATAACCACTCTCACGTTTCCTAAATGGTCATTCAATTCATAAAG
>JAYVDU010000673.1:0-2233 GCA_043749245.1 Bacteroidota bacterium
CGTTCACTTGAAAAATAAATTATTTTTTCGTCAGGAGATAAGCACATACTTCCTTCCCAAAAGTTAGAATTAATACCTTTCACTTTTTCAGGAATACTCCAATTCGATCCGTCTAATTTACTCATGAATATATCTCCGTTTCCAACGCCTATATTTTTGTAAATAAATAATTTTTGCCCATCGTGTGATATTGAAATAACAGCATCATGTCCAGTGGTATTAAGCGCATTGATTGGTTTTGGTCCAGTCCAATTATTTTTATCATCTTTATGTGAAATCATAATATCTTCGAAATAGATCCCATTTTTTTCATCTATTTTATTTGGCAATAGTTGTTTGCCGCCCATTGATTTTTCTCCACGATACGTAAACACCATAAAGGATTCGTTTGATGGAAAAACAGGAGTATACTCCGAACCCGTTGAATTTACTGGAAGTCCAATGTTTGTGATTTTAGCTACCGCCGATTTAGTTTCAAATAAAATAGCGTTTTTACAAATATTTATTTGACGGTCAACCTCCTCTTTTAAGGCTTTATTTAATGGGTTTAATTTATATTTCTCAAATTGCGTAATAGCATCAGCGTCTCTATTATTGAATTCATAAGCCCTGCCTAAAAAATAATCATAATCTAAAAGATCTGATTTTATAGACTCGGCAGCTTTGATTAGGGATTCAGAATTTACTTGATGATGGGAATCATAAGTGTTGCATGAGCCCAATAAATAGCCAATATATAAATCACTCCTGTGCGTTTTATATAAACTATCGTATACCGAACGAGCAAATAGATATTCCTGATTATTAAAATATCGGTCAGCAGTCTCTAATTTTTTTTTGTCGGAGATTGACCAATTGGATGTGTATTTTTCTTTTAATTCTAAATTTAATTGGCTGTAAATTAAATTAGAAAAAAGTAAAGGCAGTATGTAAATCAGTAATCTCATGGGATTATTTTACTTAGTGTCTGATTATTAAATTCAGAATGAATTAACAGTTGAATTAGTAATTGTTTTATAAATTTACTTAAAAATAAATAGTTATTAATTTTTTTGGCGAAAAAACAACCTATTATTTTAAATGTTTAATGCTAAACATATTGTGATACCTAGTTGTTATTGTTCGTTTTTAATTAAATTAATAAAACTTACATCTGAAATTATAGTTTAATAATTGTTTTTTTAGTTCAAAAACAAATTCAGATGTTATAATCGTAAGTGAGAAGGATGCACTCATATTAAGAATTGATTGCATTTAAGGAATCATTAAGGAATTAATCAGATAGAGTGAGTTTTTTCTTTTAAAGCCAATTTCAGCCATAAAAAGCCTATGGTTCCAGCGATTAAGGAAGATATAAGAATCGTGATTTTTGTCCCAGTAATGATTTCATTATCATTAAAAGCTAATAGTGCAATAAAAATCGACATCGTAAATCCTATGCCTCCTAAAAATCCAGCACCTAAAATATGTTTCCATTTTAAATCAGATGGCAATGTGCAAATACCCATAGACACTGCTAAAAACGAAAACAAACAAATTCCCAAAGGTTTGCCAATAACTAAGCCCATAAATACACCGATGCTATTTGGTTGCCATAAATGATCAATCCAATCCCTATTAAAGGTGATGCAGGTGTTTGCTAAAGCAAATAGAGGGAGTATAATAAAGGCTACGGGTTTATGTAAAAGATGTTGTAAAACATAAGAGGTTGATTTTTTTTCGCCATCACCAAACGGAATAGCAAATGCGACTAAAATGCCTGTAATAGTGGCATGTACACCTGATTGCAACATAAAATACCACATAATAATTCCACCAATAATATAAGGAATTAAACTAAAAACCTTAAGTCTATTTAAAATGAGAAGGACTATAAATATACCTAAGGCAATACATAAATTGGTGTAAACTATAGTACTTGTATAAAAAATAGCAATCACGATAATAGCGCCTAAATCATCCATAACAGCTAATGCCGTTAAAAATATTTTTAAAGAAACAGGTACTTTATTTCCTAACAACGATAAAATGCCAATAGCAAAAGCAATATCGGTAGCCATAGGAATGCCAATGCCAGCTTGAGTTATAAGTCCTTTATTATAAAACAAATAAATGCCAGCAGGCACAAGCATACCACCAATGGCTGCAACTAAAGGCAGAGTCGCATGTTTAATAGATGATAATTCTCCATGATAAATTTCACGTTCTAATTCTAATCCAATCAATAAAAAAA
>JAYVDU010000674.1:0-7593 GCA_043749245.1 Bacteroidota bacterium
GTCGTTATTAAATAATGATTCAAACTCTATCTGATTTTTTGGATATAACATCCTACTAAAATAGGCATTATTTAATGTGTGTCAAGCGGATACCCACATAACGTTTTTATTGTTTTTTAATTTGGCGCAAATGAGTGCTTCGCAATTCCTCGCACATACAACGCTTCAACTACGCCGGAAAAACTAGGATTTCACACCGATTTAGCAACGCCTACCGCACCTTTACCAACGTATGCAGTATTTAGGTAAGCGTAGTAAATATAATTTTAATGCAGAGTAATATAACGGTTTTACTAACGTTTTGTAATTATTTACCTTGCGGTTTATTTATAATAAACGCCTTAAAAGTATTGATATTAGTCGGCTTTTTAGTTACTTAGGAAACTCTAAATTAGCAGAGATTAATAAGTATTTTTATAGTGTTTGAAGTTACTGGTATCAAGGAGAAAAGCCATCGCCGTAAAAACAAAAAAATCTGAATATAATTTTTGCCAAAAGCTACTGCGCCATTAACATAGTAGGCATTAGTTTGTTATATTTTTATTCAAACTTTTTTATGAATAAACTTAAAAATACTTACGTTCGGTTTAATTTAAAATTACAATCACATTTATTTTTTCACAAAAATACCCATAGCTTCCAATTCCTCTAAATAGATACGTTTTCCTTTAAATATAACTGTAACGAACGCATCATTTTGTCCGGCAATAATAACTTTTTTACAACGTTCGTAAGCTTTACCCAAAGTTTTGAATGAGCCTCCAATGGTAATTCGTGTGATGCCATCGTTTAGTATTAAATTTTCGATAGCACCTAAACCTTTTAAATGTAAGTACACGTAATTTTTAGGATATTTATAAGCAGCAATCTGCACTTTAAATTCTAATCCCTCGGCAGTGATTTCACCATAAAGTTCGCTATATACTTTGTTTTTTTCTTGAGCTGCGTTTCGAGGTACAAAACCATCTTTTTTACGAACTATAATAATGGGTTGTTTCTCTATAGGTAGTTCTTCCTTCTTTACAAGTGGTTGTTTTACTTCTTCTACTTTCTTTACAACAGGTTGTTTTATTTCTTCTTTTTTAATAACAATAGCTACAACCGTATCTTTTGGAAGAATCGCTACTAGAGCTTTTGCTGTGTCTTTGGTGTTGAAATCAATATCAAATAATTTTTCGTCATATCCTTCTAAATTCATCGTATTAATTTCTAGTAATTTATACGGAAATTTATCATACTTATAGGTTAAATTAAAAATACCTCCTGCGGGTAAAGAAATCAAATAATTCCCTGTCAAAGAATTACTTTTAAATTCACCAAATGACTTATTGTTTTTACTTGTAATTTCAACAGAAATGTTTGATTGCACAGGCTGTAAATCGGAAGTAACTTTTCCTTTAACAATATACACCGATGGTTTTTTACCAACATAACCAGGGTAAACGGTATAAATATCTTTTAAGCCATATCCACCTTGTTTACCAGAAGCGTAGTAGCCACGCTCTCCATTTGCGGATAATACATAGTAAATATCATCATCAGGTGTATTAATAGGGTAACCTAAATTAACTGGTTGGTGAAATGCAGAATCTAATATATTAAAACATGCTTGAAAAATATCATACCCCCCCATACTATTTTTTCCTTTAGAACTATAAAATAAATTTATGCCATCAGGGTGAATGAAAGGAGCATCATCATCTAAAGCGGTATTAATACTATCACCTAAATTAATAACCTGTCCCCAGGTACTATCTGGTTGTAAGGTTGCTCTGTAAATATCTTTACCACCGTAACCACCCCCACGTTCGCTACTAAAATATAGTTGTTTACCATCAGCAGTCATTGAGCAACTACCTTCCCAAGAATAAGAGTTTACCTCGCCTTTTAATTTTTGTGGTATAGTCCACAAATTATTAGCAAAGTAACTAATGTAAATATCTCCATGATCGTCACCATTATCTTTGTATACAAATAATTGCTGGCCATCAACACTTAACGCAATGGCAGCATCATGCGAATTTGAATTAATAGGGGCAATGGGTTTAGGGGTCGTCCATTGTCCATTTTCTTTGGTAGTTTGATAAACATCTTCGTAATAAATACCATAAGGATCCGGCTGTAGAAAGGCGTTTTGCAACCCACCCATACTTTCAGTTCCACGATAAGTGTATATCATAATCGATTCATCGGCTGAAATAACGGGAACATACTCATCGTTAGCCGTATTTAATATATTGCCAGCATTTTCTAATTTAGCAGCTGTTGGATTAGCAAAAAATTGTTTCGCATTAATGCAATATAACTTTAACTGATTGGCCTCTTTTTTAATTTCAGGCTTCGCTTTTTTATTAGCTAAACATAAATCTATAAGAGCTAAGGCTTCATCAAATTTTAAATTAAAGTGATTGGCTTTAGCTAAATCAAGTTGTATGTTTTCAATTTTTTTATTTTTTCCATACACTTCGTTTAAAAGAGTTAAAGCCACTTCGTGTTTATCGCTTCTGTATAAGGCACAACGACCATAACAATATTTTAAATATTCTTCCTTAGGATGTGCTGTATATAATTTCTCATAAATAGGTAATGCCATCACGTAGTTTGCCTCATCGTACAATAATAAAGCTCGCTCCATAGAGTCATTTTCTGTTTTACGCCATTTTCGGGTGTTGGTTTGAGAAAACGACGATGAGACGATACATAAAAAGAGGATTAAAAAGAAGTTATTTTTAGTTAGCATGGTATGGATTTAGATCATTAAAATAAGCATGAAGACTATTACAAAAACAGCACTTAGCAAGTTTAGGCTTAAACTGTCATTTTACAAGTATTTTCCAACTAATTTATATAAACATTTATTCAACATTCTACGGGTTTATATATTGTATAAATTTTGTAAGGTCTTAAACGTAAAAAATAGAATAGGATTAAGTTAAAATTGCGTAACATTAAGATTTTATAATTATTTTTGAATTCGTTGAAAAAGCTATTAACATATTCTCTCTCTATCTGCACTTTTGTTCTTTTTTCTCAGAAAAAAATGACTGGCACTAAAGATTTTTATATTAAAGTTGCACCCTCTTATGGTTTTATATTTGAACATAAAAGTACTATTGGTAATTTAGTAAAAGGCTACATTCCTGCCATAGAAATAGATTTCGTAAAGCCCACCACTGGTTCTAAACGTTGGCATCGAGAGAATAATTTTCCTGAGGTTGGTATATCATTAAATATCATCGATTTTTCTAATCCCCAACAATTAGGATATTGTTTTGCTTTATCTCCATATATCGAAATCCCTTTAAACAAAAAAGTTAGAGCAACGCGTCCTGTTGTTCGTATTTGTTGGGGAATATCTTATCTCAATAAAAAATTTGACATTAATACCGATCCGAAAAATATAGCCATTGGTAGTCATTTAAACACCTTTGTTCAATGGAAAGTATTATGGCATTTGAAATTAAGTAATAAGCTTAGGTTAGAGCCAGGTCTGTCGTTTTCTCATGCCTCTAATGGGCGAAGTCAGGTGCCAAATTTAGGACTCAATATTGTATCTCTTAATTTAGGTTTAACTTATAAATTAAATGGAGATGTTACTAAAGTTGATTTACAAGATTCTTCTGCTACATGGAAAAGTAAACATGAAATTTTAATATGGGACGCAGCAGGCTTTAATGAGCATGAACCAGCTACAGGAACTAAATATTTTTCAAATACGTTTGGTGTGAATTACTATTACAACGTTCGCAATACACATAAGTGGGGGGCTGGTTTTGATATAGATTATGATTTGCAAAATGCCTACCATTTAAAAACATCTGGTCATCCTGCTCAAAGCTGGCTCGATTTGGTTCAATTAGGTGTAAAAGCTTGTTACGCTTATAATATTGGTCGCGTGAGTTTACCCATAGAAATGGGTTATTACGCAGTATCAAAACCAAAAGAAGACGGTCCTATTTTTCACCGTATAGGAATTAGATATTATTGTAAAAATGGATTAATGTTTAACTTTACCATGAAATCACATTGGGCGGTAGCAGCACATTTTGATTATGGTTTAGGATATCGTTTTAGTTTAAAAAAGAAAAAATCACACGAACTATAAATCATACCACAAGGTAATAACAATTGCGGAGCACTCAACGAAACAAAATTATAAATTAAAAAACAATTGAGTTAAATGAAGATGATAAATAAACCATGTGGCAATAAAAAACAATAATATCAACACATGAAATACCCATGTTTGCCTCGATTACAAAAACGAATGATTTAACTGGGTATACCATGTGGCAATAAAAAACAATAATATCAACACATGAAATATAAATTAGTCTTAACAGCTATTGCAGGTTTTATTTTATTTTCTTGTAAAAAAGAAAATATGTGCGATTGTATTAAGTCCTCAGGTACGCACATTGCTACTTACCGAAATGTGGCAGGCTTTAATTGCATAGAACTTAAAGATAAAATGGATTTATACCTTACTCAAGGTAATGAATATGAGGTGAGGGTAGAGGCAGGTAAAAATTTGCAATCACTTATCAAAACAGAGTTAGATGGAGAAACGCTTAAAGTGTTTAATAACAACCGTTGTAACTGGGTGAGAGGGTATGATGAAAAAATTAAAATTTATGTCACAGCACCCTATTTTAAATATGTTTTAAATAATGGTTTAGGAACAATAGAAACAACTAATCCTATTACACAAGATTTAATTACCTGCAGAACCTCAAATTCCGGCGATATGAAATTAATATTAAATACCGGCACTGTGAGAGCAAGTGCTCATGGTAATGGAGATATTTATTTATCAGGTGTTACCAATAGTTTAGAAAATGATTTCACAGGAACTAATTTTTTATATGCATCTGATTTGCAAATAACAAACTATGTTTATTTACACAGTGTATCTATTGGAAAAGCCTATGTAAATGCGCCTCAAAACGGATTGATGGATATTGTGATCGATCAAACTGGAAATATTTATTACACTGGAAATCCAGGAACTGTTCATTTAACAAAAAATAGCACAGGAGATTTAATTCAGCAATAGTTTTAACTTAAATTTAAGTTGTATTACAGATCTTAAACCCAATCCACTAACATCAGTTAAAACACGATGATTCATTTTAAGCTATTTTTTGTTTTTATTCTATTATCCACTTCTCCCATTTTAGCTCAGGATGATTATGTAAACGACGACCAGCTTCGTTATGAAGATTGGGTTTATAAATCCAGTATTAAAACAGCCTTATTGCACGAGTCTTCCTGGGATAATGCAGCTGCTATTTTGCCTTTAAATGGTACTGAAAAATTAGAATTGAGCTTTGATGATTTGGATGCGGATAAAAAAAATTATTCTATTAGTTTTGTTCATTGCAACGCTAATTGGGAACCTTCGGACTTAATGAATTCGGAATATATGGTAGGCTTTTTCGAAGCTAATATTTTAAATTTCGCTTATTCTACCGTAACGCTTCAAAAGTATACACATTATTCTGTTTTGTTTCCTCAAACCAATATGCAGTTTTCAAAATCAGGAAACTATATCGTATATGTGTATTTAGATAATAATAAAGACAAGTTAATACTTACCAAACGCTTCATGATTTTTGAAGATAAAATAACGGTAGTCGCTAATATACGCCAAGCTATTGGTAACGACGAGCAATACGAAAAACAACACATTGATTTTTCGATATTAAACGGGGCTTATGAATTAACTAATCCGTTTACTGATTTAAAAGTAATTATTACTCAAAATAATCGTTGGGATAATGCTATTAATAATATTAAGCCAACCTTTGTAGAGCCACGTCAATTAACCTATTCCTTAGATGATAAATCAACGTTTACTGGAGGAAATGAATTTAGATATTTTGATACGCGTTCATTGCGAACATATACAGAGCGAGTAGAGTCTATTTATAAAGACAGTTCTTACAAATATAATTTGGTTCTTAAACGAGATGAACCACGTTCGTATAAAAGCTATTCATATTACAATGATTTGAATGGTGGTTATTTAATTAAAAATCAAGATGCAGTTGGAAGCCCTGATACAGAGGCAGATTATGTAATGGTACATTTCTTTTTAGCTTATGATAATGCACAAAGCGAAGGCAATTTTTATGTATTGGGTAAATTAACGGATTGGCGTTTAGGTAAATCAAACAGAATGACATATAATTACAAACGATTTGGTTATGAGTGTGACATCCTTATGAAACAAGGCTATTACAATTATACTTATGTATTTTTAAAAGACAAACAAAAAGCAGGTGATGAAACACTGACAGAGGGGAGCCATTGGGAAACAGAAAATGATTATGCGATATATGTATATCACCGTCAACGTGGCACTTACTATGATCAGTTAGTTGCTATTAAGCGTTTAAATTCTTTCAGGAAGAATTGATTTAATTTTCATTTTAGATTTTATGAATGAGTATTATTTAAAACAAAACCCCCACTTAACAAGTGAGGGTTTTAGTATTTATTTATGATATTATTATTTAAGAATAGAAGCTCTTAAAGCATAAATTTTACCAGCTATTGCTTTAAAGTTGTCATCCTTCATGTTTTTAGGATCTTTAATAGCATCGATATCTGCATGTATTGCTTTTAATTCTGAGTTTAATTTATCACACTCTTTTTTATCTTTAAAATCATTTAAAATCTCCGTTAAGTTTTTTAAGTAAAAACGTTGATCCCATAAATGTTTATAAGCTTTTTCTTTGGCTGTAACATCAGTTACTTTTTCTCCAATTTTACAAGTCAAGTATAAACCTTCTATCCAAGAACCCGCAAATAATGTAGTAGCAGTATATACACGCTCGTTCGTTCTTAAGTATGAATCACTTTTCGTGTACACCTGATCTAAAATAGCTAATAACGAATCTTTATTAGAAAGGTTTGTTTCAGCACGTTTACCTAACATATTATCAATAGCACTTTTTAAGCCTAAGTTATCGGCCAGTTTAACAACCGTTTTCATGTAATTTAATACATCTTCGCCTTTATTATTAACCATCGCATAAGACATATCTATATTATAAATACCTAATGCCAAAGATTTTGTAAACTCTGAACTGGTAGATAATTGTTTTTTAGGATCTGCTAATAATGAGGCATCATAAGGTACTCCCCAATTAGAAAGCTCATTAATACTACCTACTGGCGCAGGAATATTAGCCATTGCAAAATCAAATTTGAATTTGGTTTCTTCACTTACAGTTACTGGAGTTGTGTCCTTTACCGCTTCAACAGCTGTTGAATCCATTGAATCGTGATGTTCTTCTTTATTACCACCACCGCAAGAAATAAATGCTACCGATAAGGTTAAGCTTGATGCTAAAATTAGTTTATTCATTTTTTGTTTTTTTAACGACAAATATAAATTGTTTTTTTAATTATCGTTCGGATTTATAATAAATCACCCCTAATCTTATCATTTTCTTAATATCTTTGGACAATGAGTTTATATTCTAATACAATAGCGTCCGAGATAATTAAAAAAGGTAAAATAAATGAGCTATACCCGTTTATTTTAGGCAACTAATTTTAATTTCGGAATTGTAAGCCCCCCTT
>JAYVDU010000675.1:0-2200 GCA_043749245.1 Bacteroidota bacterium
TCTATAAAGTCCCAGCCTACTACTTCCAAAAATATACTGCTCGCGCCAAGAAACTGAATCATTGTGGCGTGTGTAAACACCCATCGTGTTTCCTTGTGCATCTCTGATGTAATAAGTGCGTGTTGTATCTCCCGCAAGAACTACTCTTTTAAGTACTCGTTGCTGCATGGCGTTATACCCAAACGCTAAACTCGCACCACCTGCTTTTGTGTTGGTGAGTATTTTTCCATACGGCGACCAACTCACAGACATACTTTGCGAATTATCTGCTACCATATTACCCGACTTATCATAGATATAGTTGTTTGGGTTTTTTATAAACGCAAGCACTGCGTGGGTTTAATTTTTAAAACCCACGCACGTTGCATTGTACAAAAGCCATTTTACTTTTGCACAGTTTTATGTTTTTTCCCTCGATGTCAATGAACGTTTGCAAAAGGATGTAAATTTTTTTACGTGTTTTGCTTTTTAATACTTATCATTTTGCTGCTTTTTGCCCAAAAATTGGGAGCAGCTCACTATTTAATTTTACCTATAATTAATCTAAAAACAATCAGCATTATTGAAATAATAATCAAACCAGGGCCATCGTACTCAACACTTTGACCACTTCCATATCTATTTGAGACCTGACCCGTAATTTGCCCCCCTGTTTGAGAATAATATACCCCCAAAAAGAAAAATAATAAAATTGATAAATTTAAAAGTTTTACTCCAATTACTAACAAAGTAGGTTTTTTATCCATTATTTTGGCTTTTCAATATTATAGTCAATAAATTTTCTACCCTTTATTTTATCTAATCCAGAATTAACCGTTTTTAATTCTCCTTTGAAATTCTTACTGTAATCCCTCGATATCAATTTTCCATAATATTCTAACCACCCTTTTTTATTCTTGTCAGACTCATTTACGCTCCCACTAAGGACATAATTAGCGATATTTGATAAGTCTTTAACATTTAAGAATTTTTTATCAATTTTTCCATCTAAAACAGCTTTTTGAACATCGTTTATTGCATTTAATGCTGTATTTCGTTGCAGTTTAACCTTATCTAAGTCTTGGTTAACTTGATGATCAGCGTACCAATTTGCACTCTCTTCTAATAAAGTTAAAACTGCAACACCAGCACCAACCCTGCCTCCAAGTTCGGTACCTGTAATGATGCCACCATTATTATTGATTCTATTAGCTGGATTTCTACTATCAGGCTTCCCTGATTTTGTTTTCAACTCAGAAGTTCCTTGAATAAAAACATTTTTATACTTTGGATTATAAAAAATATCAACACTAGGATCAAATGTTGGATCCATTCCACTAGCAATATTTGGAGTTTTTGATGGATAATCTGGTTTTATTATTGCAAAAGCCTCAATTGTTTTTGATTTTCCAAAACTTTGGTAACCATTGTCATCAGTATAAATTTGATAGGCAGGATAAGCAGCATTCCATCGATTTTGTGTTACATTATGCATATTTTCTAACTTGAGAAGTATTTCACCATCTTGAATTAAAATTCTACTTTCTTTGCCACTCAAATACTCTTTGCCATCCATATCAACAGCTTCTATCGGACTGTTACTAGCAAATTGATACTGAGAAAGTTCAGGGTATTTTTTACTAATCGGATCTATAGATAAAAATTTCGCAACCCTCGGGTCATAGATCCGCATTCCATAATCCTGCTCGCCTGTCTCTTTATCATTTTCCTTTCCATTAAAACCATACCTATACAACGACGACGTATAACTTCTCGAGTCTATCGCCATTCCAAAGGGAAAATAATCCGTCGCGCTTATTACCACCGCGTTATAACCCTTGTTAACACCAATTGTCGTATCTGCTTTGCGGTCATTAATCACTGCCATCACATTGCCAAGATGATTCGTCAGTTCGTAATTTCTTTTGCCTTCATACAACTTACTTATTGTTGTCAGTCCTTTGTTCACTAACGTATCTGCCCTATACAAACCTAAGCGGCTACTTCCAAAAATATACTGCTCGCGCCAAGTTACGCTGTCATTATGCCGCGTATAAACACCCATCGTGTTTCCTTGCGCATCTCTAATGTAGTAGGTGCGCGTTGTATCACCTGCTAAAACGACGCGTTTTAAGACACGCTGCTGCATGGCATTATAACCAAACGCTAAACTCGCACCACCTGCTTTTGTGTTGGTGAGTATTTTTCCATACGGCGACCA
>JAYVDU010000676.1:0-2196 GCA_043749245.1 Bacteroidota bacterium
AAACAAAAACGTGTAAAAAATGAAAGGTGCTAAAGAGAACGATGCCATAAAATTTGCGATGATTGAGCGCTGGCAGCAAAGCAAACAAACCATATCAGAATTTTGTAAAACAGAAAACATAGCCTTGCATGTTTTTTATTATTGGCACAATAAATACAAAAAGCAAAACAATACCCCTGCCAAGTTTATAAAAATAGCAGCACCAGAAATTTCTCAAATACAATTAAACTATTGTGAATTACATTTTACAAACGGCATGCGTTTAGTTTTTAATGAAATGCCCAATGCTGGTTTTATAAAACAATTGCTATAAAAAATGCTGTTTCATTATCAAATTAAAAACTATTACGTTTATACCGAAAGCACGGATATGCGCAGCGGAATAGATTCGCTCAGTGGTATCGTTAACAATCAGTTACAACAAAATCCATTAAGTGGTGATTTGTTTATTTTTTTAAACAAGCGAAAAACACAACTAAAATTATTGCATTGGCAAGAGGATGGCTTTGCACTTTTTTATAAGCGGTTAGAAAAAGGCACGTATGAATTACCTCAAATAAAAACAGGATTATCACATCAAATAAAGCCTGAAGAATTATTATTTATGTTGCAAGGCGTTATGCTAAAAAGTGTAAAGAAACGAACACGATATACACATCAACCTGTGTATAAATAATGTGATATTTATCAATAAAATCAATGCTTTTAGAGTATCTTTGAAGCATGATTGAAACACTAAATAAACTCACAAAAGATGAACTTATTTTAGAAGTTGTTAATCAAAAAACAGAAATTGATTCTTTAAAACATCAGCTAACTAATTTTCAAAAAATAGTGTTTGGTTCAAAACAAGAGCAGCATAAGTCGATTGAAAATCCCGAACAAATTAATTTAGAATTTACCGAAAAAGTAGATTTAGATTTACCTCAAGATATAGAATTACAAAAAGCAACCTATCATCGCAAGGCAAAAAACACAAAACGTACAGATTACTCAAAGCTTGATATACCAGCCCATTTAGAGCGTGTAGTTACAGTTATTGAGCCCTTGGATAAAACCGATGATATGGTTAAGATTGGTGAAGAAGTAACGGAATTATTAGCCATTACACCACAAAAATTTTACGTAAAACAAATTATTCGCCCCAAATATGCACGTGCAAATAAAGAAGGCGTTGTTATAGCGGAACTTCCGTCTCGTCCAGTACAAGGCGGAATAGTTGATGTAAGTTTATTAGTGATGTTATTATTAGATAAGTATGTTGATCATTTACCAATATATCGTCAGCAAAAAAAATACGAACGCTTAGGAATAAAATTAGCAGAATCAACCTTAGGCAATTGGATGGCAGAATCCATCAAGTTATTAGAATATTTGTATGCTGAATTAATACAACGAGTCAGGCAAAGCAAGTATTTACAGGCAGATGAAACGCCAATAAAAGTATTGGATAAAGATAAAAAAGGAACTACACATCGTGGCTACTACTGGGTTTATCATGATGTAGAAAATGGATTAGTTTTGTATGAATACAATCAAAGTCGTGGACAAATAGCGCCAGGTAAATTTTTAATGGATTATGATGGCTACTTGCAAACCGATGGTTATGCGGTGTACGATGCGTTACCAAATAAAAACATAAAACTGTTGGGCTGTATGGCACATGCCCGTCGATATTTTTTTGAAGCACAAGATAATGATAAAGCAAGGGCAACCTGGATGTTGGATAAACTACAAGAGTTATATGCTATTGAGGCGGAAGCAAGAAAAAACAGTTATACTAACCAACAGCGTTTTGAAATAAGGCAACAAAAAAGTTTACCGATACTTAACGAAATAAAAACATGGCTAAACGAAAATCAATTACAAGTAACCCCTAAAAGTCCAATAGGCAAAGCAATATCATATATGAATGTGAGGTGGCATAAACTCATTTTATTTGCAACAGATGGCATATTAGAAATAGATAACAATCTTGTAGAGAACGCCATTAGGCCAATTGCATTAGGAAGAAAAAATTATTTGTTTGCAGGCTCGCACGAATCAGCAGCAAGAGCTGGTATTATTTACAGCTTTATTACCTGTTGCAAAAAAAATAACATTAATCCTTATACTTGGTTAGAAGAAACTCTTACAAAACTACCTGATACAAAGAAATCTGAATTATATAAGCTATTACCAATTAAAATGCAAGAC
>JAYVDU010000677.1:0-2195 GCA_043749245.1 Bacteroidota bacterium
AGATACAACTATTGGTGTGAATAAAGGGTATAATGCGGTGGTAATAAGCGCGACAGATTATTTTCCGTTTGGTATGGCGATAGACTCGAGAAGTTATACGTCGTCGATGTATCGTTACGGGTTTAACGGAAAGGAAAATGATAAAGAAACGGGTGAAATTGATTTTGGTGCGAGAATTTATGACCCGAGAATTGGCAAGTTTTTAAGCATTGACCCTCTAACTGGTAAAAATACGGGATTGAGCCCTTACACTGGCTTTGCAAATAACCCAATTTTTTTTGTTGATCCTGACGGTAATGATAATTTTATTTACGTATTTTTCATAGGAAAAGCCAAGACTCGTCTCACTATTGAACAACAGAGGTCAATTATTGAAGCAACGCAATATCTTTACAGTGTACATGGATTGAATGTTAAAGTTAAAATGCTAAATTACGATAATAAAGGGGCAATTGATCAAAATTTATTAGATAAAACAGATAGAATAGTTTATTTTGGAGATCAGGAAACAATTAATAAAATGAAAATTCCTGGCGGAAAAATTGGTTCATTATTTTTGGCAGGAAGAGGCCAGTCAGGGGACTCTGGAGATCAAAGCATTGCAATTAATTACAGTGCATATGAATTTGAAGGGATAAATTCTAATCACCCTTGGGAAGATGGTGATAAGCTAAAAGCAATAGATTTTTATGCGAGAATGGATAAATCAAATCCACAAGCAGTGGCTGAATATAAAAAACAACATCTTAAATTGGTAAAAGCTCACAATGGAATGCCAATAGATTTACCAAGGCTGGTTGCAAGAACTATATCTCATGAGATAGGGCATACTATAATAGGTGCAGGGCATCCTGATGAACATGGCTTAGACGGAGTAATGTCGGTTGAACCTAATATTATGAGTAGTGGTGGAAGTGGAATGAAAGTCCCATTTCCGTTTGAACAATTACCTGCATCATTAAATTATCTCTCCAAACATAGAGAAACATTGTGGAGAGTTTATAATACACGAGGAAATTCGGTTGATAAAAGTGGAAATCTTAAATGGGAGGAAGCTCCTAAACCAACAGATAATTTTTCTTCAAAATATAAAAATAGGGAATGAAAAATATATTAATTATAAGCTTGTTTTTACTTTGTGGGTGTGCAGATGAGATAAACATTAAAGAATGTAAAATGGAATATGAAGAGTATTACATTCCATCAGCTGATGATAAGCACTGCCCTCAAATTCCGTATCAAATTATATATTTAAAATCTGGAAGTAAAAACACTTTATTTAGAGACACTTTTTTAGATATAAATATATTTCAAACTTTGAAATGCGAGTTGTTTTTTGGGAAAATTGACGAAAAAAAATTCAAAAGTAAAATTGCCGAATTTGAAAATTTAAGTAAATTAAACTTATTTATGAAAGAGGGATTAAAAATTAACAAATTTCTTGATGTTTCAGAATTAGATTATTTTATAGAGGCAACAAATTTTTCAAATTTTTCAAGAAAAATTTATAAAATTTATACTTCTAATAAATCAGATGAATTAGATGAAGTTTCAAAAATATTTTCTGAAAAAAATTTTAAAATTGATCTAAGTACAGGAGCAATGAAAACTGAAGACATTGATTCTTATAATGAGATTGCGAGTACGATTGGTAAAATTTTAAACGATAAAAACAACAATAGTATTTATTATTTTTTTCTAAAAAATAATAAAAATAGTTTTGTTTCCGCTAATGAAACGATAATTATCAAATACTCTCAATTCAAAGATAAGGATGGATTTTTGCAATTAAAAAAAGAGTTTATAAACTTTAAATCATTAGAGGTTAATAATAAATATGAGTGAGCTGCTTCCCAATTTTTGGACAAAAGCGGCAAAGGATAAGTGTTAAAAGCAAAACGAGTAAAGTTTTACAGAAGTTTTGTCAAACGTTCATTGACATTGAGGGAAAAACATAAAAAGTGCAAAAATAAAAATGGCTTTTGCACAATGCAACGTGCGTAGGTTTTAAAATTAAACCCACGCAGTGTTTGCGCTTAGAAAAACCCGAACAATTATATTTACGATAAGTCGGGTAATATGGTAGCGGATAACAGCCAAAGTATGTCTGTGTCTTGGTCGCCGTATGGGAAAATATTAACCAACACAAAAGCTGGCGGTGCGAACCTAACCTTTGGGTATAACGCCATGCAGCA